>CALESG010000067.1 GCA_937907215.1 uncultured Ruminococcus sp. | reverse complement strand
AGTATCTTGAAAATTGAATAAGTCTTGGTTTTTATATTTTTCGCAAAAGACAATAGTTTGCGAAATATAAATTGAATAATAAGAAAAACTAAGTATATTATGTTGGTTATGAATAAATAAATTCATAAAAGTAATTAGAAATTAATGATTACATAAGAATAATAGCAAAGTAGGTGTAGCTTGTGCCAAGCGGAAAAGCTAGATGCATATATTGTGGTAAAAAAATAGAAAAAAACTTGGAGTTTTGTAATAAATGCGGTAGAGATATTCGCTCGATGTGGGAACCGAAATCATCAAATCAATCTGCTGAAAAACCGATTGCTTTATTTTGTCCCAATCCAAGATGTCATGCACCATATACTGAAGGAGATGTGTTCTGTATACAGTGCAGAAATGATTACACTAAACATCCGCCTATTCAAGAAAGTGAATTTTATAAGAAAAGTTCAAAGTCAGAGCATATGTACTGTCCGGAATGCGGTGAGTTAAATGATAACAATGATTTGTTTTGTGATTGTGGCTGCGATTTCAGATTAAAGCCCAGAATACCAAGTCCGCCAAAAAGAAAAAAAGTGTTTTACTGTGCGGCTTGTGGTTTAAAGGAAGTATCAATACCAGATGGAATATGTGGTACTTGTAAACAAAAAGCAGTAGAAGAATATTGTCTGTGTCCAGAATGCAAAACTAATAAGGTAAAGAAATTCGGTGAAATATGCATTGATTGCTTGAAAAAGAAACCATTAAAAGGAATGGGTGAGGGATTTCATTTTCCTAGATAAATCAATAATTAAGAGAATATTTAGATTAATTTGTTAACTGAAAGGAGCTTGTGTTATGACAGAATACTTTAAGAGTAATTATGTCAGCTCGTATTTTAAGTCAAATAGTGTTGACATGAAATATAATGTGGATATTGTTTTTGTTGTTGACGCAACAGGAAGTATGGGCATGGAAAATCTTATAAAGATCGTTAAGAATATGATCCCTAACTTTTATAAAGATGCTGTAAAGGCACTTGAAGAAAAAAATAAACATGTTGATGTTTTGAGAGTTAAGATTATATTTTTCAGAGACTTTCTTGAATATGAACGTGATCATTGTGCACCATTGATGGAAACAGATTTTTATATTCTTTCAGATGGATGCAATGATCAAAGTGATCTTCTTTTAAGAAGTATTGCATCGATAGAAGCGGTTGGCGGCGGAGACATTCCAGAAGATGGATTAGAAGCTTTGGCACTTGCCATGCAGTCGGATTGGTGTAAGCCTGTAGATAATCATAAAAGACGTCATATAATAGTTCTTTTTACAGATGCACCTACACATGAAATTGGTCATGGCAAAACGTGTGAGTTGTATCCTAAAAATATGCCTCAGAATTTTGAAGAATTGATTCAACTGTGGGGAAATCAGATACGTCATGAAGGAACAATGGAATATCAAACCAAACGTTTAATTATGTTTGTTCCGGAGATGGAACATTTGCCAGATGATGATGGATGGAAACGAATCATAAAGGGAAAAAAAGATGTAAATGGAAATATTATAGAAAGACCATGGGAAAATCTTGACTTGGTTCAGATTAATCCAAATAATATGTTGGAAAGTGTTGATTTTCAGAGAATTTTAAATCGTATTGTTAATTCTGTATAAGGAGCAGATGACATGATAGACTTTAGTGGCATTTTATGTTTAGATGCTGAAAAAATCAAGGATAAAGGTGAAGATGCATCAATTTTTAAGTTCGATGAAAATGGGAATGGATATATGTTCGTATTTGATGGTTGTGGTGGTGCAGGTTCAGAAAAACATTTGAATTTGAACAAAGAAAAAAGTGCATATATTGCCTCAAGGAGTTGTGCTCTGTTTTTAGATTACTATAGTAACCATAAGGATCTATTGGATGTTAGTAGATTAGGAACAGAGTTATATTATTATTTAACTAATATCAATAAAAGTTATCCTATGGAATCGTCAGAGAGTACTCTTGTGGATGTTCTTCCAACAACGATAAGTGGTGCTTGCGTGAAATTTACAAAGGATGAATTAACTGCCAATTTTATTTGGGCAGGAGATTCTAGAGGCTATATTATTGATGAAGAAGGACTGTCTCAAGTAACCGAAGATGATGTGAATTCAGAAGATGCTTATTCTAATTTATTTGATGATTTTATTATGAGCAATAGAATACATGGCAATTCAAACAAAGAAATATTTAAAATTCATACGACTGATATAAAATTGAAGGATAAATGTATTGTGATTTGTGCAACTGATGGATGTTATGATTATTTTAACAGTCCAATGGTATTTGAATTCTTTCTTATAACTATGATTATTATATCTGATAATTTTTCAGAAGTAAAAGAAAAGTTACTTGATGTTTTAAACGATAAATCAGGTGATGACTGTTCTCTAATAGCAGCATTTTATGGCTTTTCAGATTATACAGAAATCAGAGAGTTTTTGAAAAAGCGTTTTGATATATTGAAAGCTGATAAAGATAAATTCAATGAATCATATTGGAATGAAAACTATAAAAAACATTATTATAGATATAACAAGTTGAGGTGTGAATCGGTTGCAGGAGATTAATATTAATGGATATATTATAACTGACGAGTTAAAATCGGATAATGCTGGAAATTCTGTATGGGGATTCGCATTTAAGGATGGAAAAAAATATTTTATCAAACAGTTGAAAGAAACATACTATGACATTCCTTATGATGAAGCTACAGAGTTTCAGAAAGAATATATTGAAGCAAGTAATCGTTTCTATAATAGAATGAGTAGATTGTTTTCACTTCTTAATGAATCTGATAATGGAAATCTTGTTGTGCCTATTAAATTTATAAAAAAAGATGGACATTATTATGTGGTTAGCGAGTGGATTGAACAGTTTAGTGATTTTAGTGAGATAAAAGGATTTACAGAATTTCAGAAGTATCTTATGATGAAGATTCTTGCATATAGCATTTATGGTCTTGCAGAAAATAATATTGTTCACTGTGACTTAAAACCTAAAGATACAATTTCTAAAGCACGTACTTTAAAAATAATTGACTTTGACAATGGATTTATACAAGGAGAATATCCTGATATGATTGGCGGAAGTCAGAACTATATGGCTCCGGAAGTGTTTATTAGAATGGGGCAGGATGAAGAAGGTCTTGATGAAAAAATTGATATAACGCCTAAAGCAGATATTTTTTCACTTGGCATTATTTATCATGAGATTTTAACGGGTGAACTCCCTAAGAGTTGTGATTCTAATTTTCCTTATATTGGGGTTGCTGTTGGTCATGGAATTCAAATTGAATTAAATGATAAACTTTCAATTGAATATGTTGATCTGATAAAAAGCATGATTTCATTAGAACCGGATGATCGACCAGATGCATTAGAAGTCTTTAACATCTTAAGAAGTATCGATCCATTGAAGCTAAGTAATAAGCAATAGGTGGTGAATTATTTGAGCAAATGGAGATGTAATGTATGTGAAACATTTAATGACTTAAATAATTCAACGTGTATAGTATGTGATTTTAAAAGAGATATTGGCAAAGACATTGATAAAAAAGAAGCCTCTCATAATCGATTGCATCAATGGAGATGTGAAGTTTGTGAAAGCTTTAATAATTCCAATAGTTCAAAATGTATAGTATGCGACTTTGAAAGAGATATTGGTAAAAGTATAAAAAATGTAGAAGAATCTAAAACGATTATAAAAAAATGTGCCTTTGAGGGATGCAAAAGTATAGCTGTTGGAAGCCAGCAATACTGTGAATATCATGCTCATACTGTGTGTCCTATCTGCTCTGCAAAACTTAAATCATCAGGTATGGATTATTGTATTGACTGCGGACTTGATCTTGTAGAAAAGAATACATCTGTATTAAGAAAATTGAGTATGGCATTCAAGATTATTGATGTAGGTATGTTAAGTATATTGGTAATTCTCTTGTTATCCTATATTTTTTACTTTAATTAAAGAAAAGGTGAAGATGAATGATATGTAGATTCTGCGGAAAGAAAACAAATACAAATGGAAAATGCGATTGTTGTTCCAAAGAATCGCCGGTTCTGTTAGAATATAAAAGTTATGAAAATGATCCCATTGTTGAAAAATTATCATTGCTTTTAGAATCTTCTGATGAAAACAATTCTAATGTAGATATAACAGAAAACCATCATGATAATACGAACGATTTGGAAATTACTTTGAGTGCAAATATTCATAAGAAGGATTCTGATAGTGATTTATTACCAAATGCAATTGATGAAGTTTTAGAGGAATGCTCGATTATTTCTGAATACGCTATTAAAAAACAAAATCAAAAAGAAGATAATCATAGTAATAAGAAACGCCCATTAATTCGATTAGTAGTTATAAGTGGAGGTATAGTTTTTTTATTATCTGCATTAGTATATGCAAGTATTTGCGTCAGGAATAATCAAAAAGATAAATCAGAAATCTCAGATGAATCTAAAATGACGAATATGACAACCATAGTATCAGAAGAAGATGTGATTGACTATACAAGTACTTATAATGAAACATCGAAAATGAATACAGAAACAACAGAAACTGCCGATTCAGTTGACTCCAATTTTTTGTATAACAATAGTGAAAATAATGCTCTATCTTTTAAAGGAAAATACTACAGCATTAATAATTCTGATTTTTCTAATAATAGCAGCAGTGATTTTATAAACATATTTGGTACCAAGCCACTAAATTGTACCAAGGAGTTATATTTAAATGAAAGTGGTTTTCAATATAATAACTACTTTTATGTTACTGATATTGAAGATAACGTTGTCACATTAAAGAACACCGATTTTTTAGGCATAGGTGAGGACTTTATCGAGTTATTCAACTTTAATGAGATAACTGAAAGTGATGATTATCAAAATGATGATAATAAACAAAATGAACTTTATGTTTTTAATATAAGCAATAGAAATGTTAGTGCTACACTTATTTGTAATAAGCTAAACGGATTGTCTTATGGTGTGCATTATGACGAAAAGGATAAAAAATATAATACTTTAGGAGGCCTACGCTTATTCTCTATTAGTAACAATGGCAAAGATTCTATTTTGTGGATCGAAGATATGGAGGGAAATACATCCATAAAGACGTTATATAGAGATAGTGTAGATGTTCCTTCTGACATTAGCGGAGATATAGTAATTTCAAAGTCAAGTTATGGTTATGAGATCGCAAGGCTTTCGCTGGCAGAAGAAAAAAATATTTACTTCTATCGTGATTTTAATAGTCAGGATGTGTACATGATTCAATATATAAAGTGTAATACAGAAAATGATGGAAATAATGGAATTTCTGATGCTGTATTGAGAGAAAATGAAGGTGGGGAAGTAGAATGAAATGTCCCAAATGTAAAACAAAAAATGCTAATAATGCAAAGTACTGTTCTTCATGTCAGTATCCTTTAATTAAAAATACAAGTTCATCACAAAAGAAATGTCCTAAATGTGGAAAAACGTATCGTGCAGATATGCAATATTGCATGAAATGTCAATGTGAATTGGTTGAAAAAAATAAAAGTAAACTGCCAATTATAATTATCGGTTCGACTTCAGCCGTGGTTTTAATTGCTTCAGCTATTATTGGAACAACAGTAGTTTATCCAAGATATGCGTTTAATAAAGCTATAGAAAATAATGATTCTAAACAACTTGTATCAGTTTGCAAAGATTATCCCGGATTACTTGATAATGATAATCGAGTCAATAAATATAATACATTTATTGACAAGAGATCCGATGATTATGTAGCGGATACAATCAGTTATGAAGAAGTAACTGATGATTTTGAAAATTTTGATATTATAAACAGCTATTTTATTGATTCTGATACTCTTGAAAACACTAACGATGAAAGAATTAAGATTGAAGAAATTCATGTGTCACGTCTTTCTTTTCAGGAAGCAGAAGATTCATTTTATAACAAGGAATATCAAACGGCAGAAGAAAAATATTCTAGTGTTATAGAGAAGGATGAAAAATATTATCTTCTGGCTCAGGATAAAATGAAAGAAATTGATGAATTGAAACAGTCTTATATTAAGCAATCAGATGAAAATATTCAAAACGATGATTATGATGGAAGTATAGAAGTTCTCACAGAAGGGCTTACATATTTTGGATATGACGAAAATTATAGTAGTGAATATTATGATAAGATAGTTGATACTGTATCCAGGGAAAGCGACTATTTAATGGATAAGGGATTATATTTTTCTTATAATGGTGAAAACGGTGCTTTTAATATTGTATACAGTTATTTGAATCAAGAGCAATACGCTGATAGCGATATTTTAAAATCCAAATTGGTTGAAATATCAAATAAATCTGAATCAAGTGAAATTGCTAATGCTGAGAAAAATATCGGCTTAACGAATAAAAATAAGGTGCTTGATAGAGTTGCTGATAAAGCAGCAAAAGATTATTGCAATGATCATTCAATTCAAGATGATAATTCATATATCGTTTCTGTTTGCAAAGATGATGATGGCGTACAGGGGTTACT
>CALESG010000066.1 GCA_937907215.1 uncultured Ruminococcus sp. | reverse complement strand
AGCATTTATATCGTGTGCCATATTTTTGTGACTAAGCATAACTCCTTTACTGTTACCTGTAGTACCTGATGTAAAGAATATAGCAGCCAATTTTTCAGGATCTATTTCATGATCTATAAATTCACGATCGCCGTTTTCTATAAGCTTTTTTCCCTCGGCTATATAGTCTGCAAAATATGACATAGAAAATGTAGTTAAAGATTCAGATTCTATAAGTGCCGCACTCTTTTTTGAAACTACAGCAGCACAGCAATCGCTTTGTTTAAGCAGACGGCATATTTTTTCAGATGGAAGATCTTTGTCAATTGGAACGGCAATATTTCCGCCGTTTACTATTGCCATAAATGCCACGAGCCACTCATAAGAATTTTTTCCTATAATAGCTATATGTTTGCCGTGATAGCCTTTATCAAATAAATATGTACCTAAACAATTTATATCGTCACTGAATTCTCCAAAAGTTCTTCTTGCTGTTCTTCCTGTAGTTGACATAAATGAAAATGCGATTTCATCGAAAGATTCAGCAGTACGTTGACATACCATGTCTTTGAGATCCGAGATCAGCGGCAGGGAATACAATGGATATGGTTTGTTTTTCATTAGATCCTCCAATTGTTAAAAACTGTATAAATAATACATAATATAATAGTCCTATACATATTTTTATACAGATTCACGTATTTATATGAATTATTATAACACAATGTGACAAAAAAGTCAAGCATATTTCTACTTTGCCCAAGCTTTGCAAAGTGCGTCTATACCCTTTATTATTTGTTTTTTGTCAAGTCCGGAGAAGCCTGCAACCACTATATTTTCAGGCATATTGGATACCGGAAATGAATAATATTCAGACAGTCTATATATCTTAACGCCTTCATTTAAAGCCGACAGTACAAGTTCATTTTGATTCATATTATTGTTTACTTTTAAGAGTACGTGCATTCCTGCGTCCAGTCCGGATATTTCTACTATTTTTCCAAGTTTTCCCTGTGATATTTTTTCTGTTAGAATATCACGTCTTTCACGATATATCTTTTTCATTCGATTGATGTGCCTGTCAAAATGTCGCTTTTCAATAAATCTTGCAAGTGTAAGCTGTTCAAACACCGGTACAGTGCATGAATAAAATCCCAGTTTGCTTTTAAATTTTTGCACTAATTCTTTTGGAAGAACCATATAGCTTATTCTCATAGACGGAGCTAATGTTTTTGTAAATGTATTTATATATATAACTCTGCCTTTTTTATCAATACTCTGAAGTGCGGGCAAAGGTCTTTTGTCATATATAAATTCATTGTCATAATCATCTTCTATAATATATCTGTCCTCTTTTGAATAAGCCCATCTTAAAAGCTCCTGCCTTCTGCTTATGGGTATAACAGTTCCAAGAGGGAAGTGGTGAGATGGTGTTATATGTATAACATCTATTCCAAATCCGGTTATAGCAATTGCACTTGCACCTTTTTCATCCATTGGAATAGGAAATACTCTTGATGCATTTGCACTAAATATTTCATATACTTTTTTATAACCCGGATTTTCAACGCCGTATGCATTATCTCTGCCCAAAAGCTGTATTATAAGTCCGGTCAGATATTCTGTTCCTGCACCGACTACTATTTGTTCCGGTTCTGCTTTTAGTCCACGGAAATCACGCAGATATTGAGCTATCATACGGCGAAGATAAAGTGTTCCTTGTACATCGCAGGCATTAAGGAGTTCCTCACTCTGTTCGCTTAACACCTCTCGTGATATTTTCGCCCACGTAGAAAATGGAAATTCTGATGTGTCTATATGATTAGTTCTAAAATCATAGACGATTTCAGACTGTGAATTTGCAAAAGACGTTTCAGAGATTTGATTTTCAGAAGATGCTGATTGTTCGGCTTCTGCATTATCCCATATATCCGCATAATATCCGCTTCCCGGTTTTGAAATAATATAGCCTTCTGCCATAAGCTGAGCGTATGCCGTTTCTACTGTTATAATGCTTATTTTAAGATGGGATGCAAGAGTTCGTTTTGACGGAAGTTTTTCTTTATTTTTAATATTTCCGTTTTCTATTTCTGTTTTTATATATTCATAAAGCTGCATATAAAGAGGAGTTTTGCTGTTTGCATCGAGTGAAATTGTGATCATAGTATCAAACCGACCTTATAAAAAAAACTAAAACCGAACATTGTGATAATGCCAGTTGTGTGATATTATTATATCATAAAATCAAAGATTTTTGATATAATTTTCTGATATGCAGGGAGCAAATCTTTGATTTGCGTATCTGCAAGGACTTTAGATAAATGTAATAAACGCTATGCGTTTATTATATCATAAAATCGAAGATTTTTGATATAATTGTCCGATATGCAGGGAGCAAATCTTTGATTTGCGTATCTGCAAGGACTTTAGATAAATATAATAAACGCTATGCGTTTATTATATCATAAAAAATAATATATATCAAGGAGAGATGATATTATGGAAAACAATAATCGTTATAAACTCAATAAGGAGCTTGCCCAGATGCTTAAAGGCGGCGTAATAATGGACGTAACAACGCCGGAGCAGGCAAAAATTGCAGAAGAAGCGGGAGCTTGTGCAGTAATGGCACTGGAGAGAATACCTGCTGACATAAGAGCAGCGGGCGGAGTATCCAGAATGAGTGATCCAAAGATGATAAAGGGAATTCAAGCCGCTGTATCTATCCCTGTAATGGCTAAGTGCAGGATAGGTCATTTTGCAGAAGCTCAAATATTACAGGCTATCGAGATTGATTATATAGATGAAAGTGAAGTTCTTTCACCGGCTGATGATAAGCTGCATATCAATAAAAGAAAGTTTGATGTTCCGTTTGTATGCGGAGCTAAAGACTTGGGAGAAGCACTTCGCAGAATAAATGAAGGTGCGTCTATGATAAGAACAAAGGGCGAGCCGGGTACCGGTGATATTGTTCAGGCAGTGCGTCATATGCGTATGATGAATAGTGCTATTAGAAAGATTCAATCTATGGATGAAGACGAACTTTACAACGAAGCTAAAATAATGGAAGTACCATTTGACCTTGTTTTGTATGTTCATGAAAACGGCAGACTTCCTGTTGTAAACTTTGCTGCCGGCGGTGTAGCAACACCTGCTGATGCAGCACTTATGATGCAGCTTGGTGCAGAAGGTGTATTTGTAGGTTCAGGCATATTCAAGTCCGGCAATCCTGAAAAGAGAGCAAGAGCTATTGTACAGGCTGTAACAAACTATAATGATGCAAAGCTTTTAGCAGAGCTGTCGGAGGATCTGGGTGAAGCTATGGTAGGCATAAATGAAGATGAGATAAGCTTGCTTATGGCAGAAAGAGGAAAATAATAATGAGAATCGGTGTACTTGCATTGCAGGGTGCATTTATTGAGCATGAAAAGAAAATTTTAGAATGCGGTGCGGAAACTTTTGAAATCAGGCAAAGACATGACATTGAAAGGTCTTTTGATGGATTGATATTGCCCGGTGGTGAAAGTACAGTAATGGGAAAGCTTTTGAGAGAGCTGGAGCTTATAGATCCTATACGTGAATATATAAAATGCGGAATGGGTGTTATGGGTACGTGTGCCGGACTTATTCTGCTTGCGGAACATATTTCCGATGATGATACAGTACATATAGGTACAATGGGGATTACAGTTAAGAGAAATGCTTACGGCAGACAGCTTGGCAGTTTCTGTACAAATGCGGACTTCAAAGACCTTGGAGAAATCCCAATGACATTTATAAGAGCGCCATATATTGAAAGTACAAGCAGAGCCGAGATTCTTTCTACAGTTGATAAAAGAGCAGTTGCAGCAAGAGAGGGAAAACAGCTTGCTCTTGCGTTTCATCCCGAGC
>CALESG010000065.1 GCA_937907215.1 uncultured Ruminococcus sp. | reverse complement strand
TTTTACAATAGGTGTGATATTAGTAGTCATAATTTTTTACCTCTCTTTTTTAATAATTATGGATATGTTCCTGTTGTGTTGAATTTCAAAATATGATAAAAGAAAGCAATTTGAAAAAATAAAAGTGATATTAAATTTATGCGGAGCAATACAGCTCCGCACTATAATTTTCAAAACATTCCCATCATCAGATTCATACTATCCCTCATATGGTCAAGCGAAGAGTGACAATACAAATCCATTGTAATTTGCACTTGTGAATGCCCTAAAATATCGCTAAGTGTTTTAATTGGAATACCATTTTCCACAGCTCTGGTTGCGAAAGTATGGCGCAGACTATGGAAGTTTGCATGTTCAATATTCGCTGCTGCAAGGAGAAAATTCAGAGCATCTCTCATGGTACTCGGTTCAACACAAGTTCCCAGCGGCATAGCAAATATATATCCATCCGGCAGAATTGGAATGCCATACGTCATATATTCTTGATTTTGCCTCTGCTGGTGCTGCATCAGCTCCGACCAGATTTTATCAGGAATTGGAATCTCACGAAAACCGCTGCTTGTCTTAACATCACCCTCGATAATCATTGTCATGTTTTCCAAATCATCCAATTCTTCACGTTCCAAGTGATTTGCCTTGATACGCTGTAATGTTCGACTGATTTTGACCGTCTGTTTTTGATAATTCAAATCAGTCCATTTCAAGGCACAAAGCTCACCAATACGCAGTCCTGTAGCCAAATCAAACTTAATAGCAAATCCTAATCTATGCATATGAATAACATTAAGTAAACGCATCTGCTCATCAACAGAAAGCACACGCATTTCCTTTTTAGGTGATTTTGGAATAATAACATTATCGCTGGGATTGTGCATGATAAGTCCATTGATTTTCGCCTGCTCCAATGCTTGATGAAACATATTGTGCATATTGCGAAGTGTCTTGCTGCTCAAACCACCTTTGCCATCAGTTCTGCCATTTAGAAATCTATCGTTGTAAAAATTTTGTACCAGAGGCGGTGTTAGTTTTTGCAAGACAAATTTGCCAATCCCCGGTATAATATGATTGTAAATGTATCCCTCGTAGGAAATATATGTTGATGGACGAACCGTAATATGTGCGTAATTATGCAGCCATTCTTCCAGCCACATTTGCACCGTCACAACCGTTGGCGTTACGTAAATACCTTGCTGTTTTTGGAAGAAAATCGTATGCAGCTTGTCTGTTACCTCTTTCTTCGTTTTGCCATAGACGGAACGCTGAATCTGCTTGCCCTCTGATGTAACACCATCCGAATAACGTCCCTCCCAAGTGCCATTGGAACGTTTTCGGATAGAACCTTCATTATTTGCTTTCTTTGCCATCGAAGTACCTCCAAAATTAAAGAATATCGCCGTTTGCATTTTGAATCCATTCAAGAAAATGTTCTTTTGTCACAATACGGCGTTTGCCAATTTTCAGAACAGGAAACCCGTCTGCATTCATCACTTGATATGCACAGGAAAGTGAGATGTTGAGATATCCTGCCACATCTTTTGCATTCATTGTAAGCGGTAATTCGTCGTTGCTTTTAAATTCCGGTAATTTGTTTTCGTTCATAAAAGAACCCACCTTTCTATTTTTTATCAAATAGTTAGGTGGGATATATTTTATTACATTCAGATTTCGCAGAGAAAATCATCATATTCTTCCTCGCCTTTAACAGTCCTGATAGTATTAGCAACGAGTGAATAATCACAGAGCAGATCCTCAATTTCATCAGCACTGTAGCCATAGTCAAGAAGCATCATAACATCATCTTCATCAATACCATAGCAGTTACACATCTCCAGCAGGAGTTGTTCATGCTGAGTGTAATACTCTTCTTCCCAGTCATCGTAATATCTCATAAAAGAGGAATATCTGAAATCTTCTTTTTTCTCAAACTTAGAACGTGAAATAATGCCACTGCTATCGATTTTGAAAATATCACCGTGAGCAGTTTCAATTTTTACATTTGGAAAATGCAGCATATTAACTTTACTCAAAGCATTTTTCATGATTGATTCTGTTGAAGCGTAAACGTAAAGTCCCAGCATTTCAAAATGTAACAGGCACATAGGGTTACTGCCTTTGACAATATACAGTGAATTGTTTTCGTCAAGTACAGTAAAATTGAAGTTACCCTGTACTGTTTCCGCCATATTTTTCAGACTATTAAAGTCCAGTTTTCTTTGTCGTTCTATGAGCTGTACTGCAACATAACTGTCAGTTTCAATGTTTGTTTTTGGCAGATTCTTTGTCTTGCGAAGTTCAACATCATTATACAAAACTCCATTATGTGCAAAAGAGAATGCTTTGTCTGCATGGCCAAGAAACGGATGATTGTTCTGGTTGAACTTCTGATTACCTTGGGTGGTCAGACGGGTGTGACCCATGATTGCCGTTGTACCATCAGGAATGTTGAAGCGGATTTTATGAGCAGGCTTAGGACGTTTAAAGATTGTAACCCTGCTGTCCCTGATATATGAAATTCCTGCTGCATCTGTTCCACGTTCCTCCGCTGCGTTTGCAAGTGCCTGAGTAAGTTTCTTCAGGACTTTATATGGAATGATATGCTTGTAATCAAGCCAGCCAAATAATGCACACATAATTAAAATTCCTCCTCTGTAGTGATTTCTTCATTTATGTAAAGCTTGCGTTCTTTCAGATATTGAATCAGCTCAGGTTCGTTGATTCCTGCAACAAATTCCGACCATGAGAGTTTTGCAATTTCATCATCATCCATAAGTACAGCAAATTCGCAGATTCTATTTACCAGCTCCAGCGTTGCGACGAGGGTATTATATTTTAATGTACCCCTGAAAAGTCGGAACTCAATTGTATGGTAGTTGCAAAGATTGACAGCAACATATCGACCATAATTTTTCTTAGCCTTGTCCAAGATTGCTTTGGGTGAATTTTCATAGCCATATCTTGCTGCCCATCTATTCATTGCATATTCCGAACGTCTTGAAAATTTCAACATTTCATTCCAATGATGTTCCACAAAATACAGGATTCTTGAAATGACCTCATCTTGCTCCTCACGGTCAGATGCAAGTGAATCCCTGTTGACGTGAATATGAAGTCCGCAGGTGCTTGTTTGGTGTGAACGGTAACCAAGCCTTACAGCATGGTGCATAATATCTTCCCAGCAGAAATCTTTATGATAATCCAATGACATCGGGTGAGTTACAATTTCCATACCATCGTCAAGGCTGCCATCAGTTTTGATGTAGATATGTTCGCCGTTCATGTTTGCAATATTGAGAAGTTCTTCTGCATATTCATCATCTTTGCCTGCTCCGTCTATTTCAAGCTCAACGCCAAAGTAACGATTTGAATCACCATAAAAGATAGGAGTAGGTTTGTAGCCATACTCGTGGATTGATGCGTTCTTGCAGATATTCTGATAGCAATCATAGCAATAGTAACAATTGTCATATTCGTAAGCATCATCATTGTGAACGATACAATCGCATTCCTCACAGCGGGTGTAATAATTCTCAAAGCAGTGATGACAGATGCAAGTATTTTCATCTGTATGAACGTCATTCTCCCAGACGATTTCTTCGCATCGGTCGCATACTGTTGTGTATCTGTCAACGCAATCCTCGCAGATTGGTTCACCGTATATTGTGTCATAGTCGTCGCTTTCGATAATTGCTCCGCAGTGGGAGCAGTAGATTTTTTCTTCTTCCATATTAAATTCCTCCATAAACAAAAATTGCCCTCTCGGAATCAAACCGAGAGGGCTTTGCGTTAAGTTAATATTCTTCTGCCAAAAGCATTGTGCTATATTCGTCACTATCAATGATGTAGACCTTTGCTGTTATGGGTTTGTCTGCCGGAATAAGATATTCCTTGCGGTATTCCGGGTGTTTGGAAAAGTGTGTGACTTTCTGAATGCCATTGAAAATTTCAAGTCTAAACACCTGAAAGTAATCTTTCGGTTCGGGCATTCTGTCCACGCATCCCCACATAAAAAGCTGGAGTTCAAGCGGTATTTCCGCCTGAACCCTTTTTGTTAAGTAATGATGATTGTTAAACATATTTTCCTCCATTATTTTATCTAAGAAGTTCGGCAGTTATTTTGACTCCAAGTTTCATTCCTGCTTTTACGGCTGAGTAGAATATTGCTGATGAAAGCATTCCGATAATGACATCCAGTTCTGATGATTGTTCTGCTGATAACTTATCTTTGTAAAATTCTTCAAGATGCAAAGAAGTCTTGTTGTATTCTGGACTACACATAAGAGTGGAATCCAGATTGATTGCAAATTTTTCTACCAGCTCATCAAGTATATCCATAAATTTCACCTCCATGATTGATTGTTATGCTCCTATGTTCCGCCCGAAGGCGGCTTCTCTATGTGGTTATACCATTTTCGTAAAATCAGTACCTGACATAGATTCACTGTT
>CALESG010000064.1 GCA_937907215.1 uncultured Ruminococcus sp. | reverse complement strand
GGATTCAGACTTTTTTGAGACTCGCTGCGGCGTTTTGAGTTTTGCGGAATCAGGAAGAAGTAAAAGATATAGGAGCAGATGATATATCCAGTGCCGCTACCGCTGGTAAAGTATTGGCTGAAATGGCTGCTACACTCCCAAACGCAGGTGGTGTAGCAGGTTTCTTTGCTGGAGAAAACGATATGGATACTTTCGGCGAACAGCTTATTCCTTTTGGTAGAGCGATAAAAGGATTCTCTGTGGCTGTTGACGGGCTTAAAGTTGATGTTGTTAGGAATGCGTCTACAGCTGGAAAGACCGTTGCAGAAATGGCTGCTACCTTACCTAACAGTGGAGGAGTACTTGGTTTCTTTGCAGGTGAAAATGACATGGATACTTTCGGTGAACAGCTCGTTTCGTTTGGTAAAGCTATTACTGAATACTCTCAGTCGGTTGTTGACCTCAAATCTGATGCTATTCAAAACTCGGTTAGTGCTGCCAAATCATTAGTTGAGATTGCCAACACTCTTGATAATAGCGGCGGTGTTGTAAGCTGGTTTACCGGAGACAATAATATGGATACTTTCGGAAAGCAGCTTGTTTCATTCGGAAAATCTTTCGCAGAATATTATGATAGCGTAAGCAATATAGAAGCGTCTCAATTAAATGGTGTGATCGTTGAATTCCAAAATCTTGTAGATGTTGCCAATGGTATTAAAAATGTGGACACAAGCGGCATGACTAATTTTGCACAAAATCTTACTGATCTTGGCAATACCGGTATTGACGGATTTATAAACGCCTTTACTAATGCCAACTCCAGAGTCAGTGCAGCTGCTAATAATATGATGATCGCCTTTATAAACGGCATAAATATTCAAAATGGAACATTAACGATTGTTTTCACTGCAATGGTAAGCAGTATTATAACCGCATTTACAAATCAGTATCACCAGTTTACGACTATTGGAAGTACTGTAATGGTAAAACTGATCGCAGGTGTTAAACTTAAAGACATTACTTTAAGAAGTGCATTTGTAACTATCATATCCGGTTGTCTCACTTCAATTCGTAATAAATATCAGGATTTTAATAACGTTGGTCAAGCAACCATGACAAATCTCATAGCCGGTATAAGAAGTAAGGATTATCTCACAAAAGATGTGTATATTCAAATCGTTAACAGATGTATTACTGAGATTAGAAATAAATACAACGATTTTTATGATGTCGGAAGATATCTTGTCGAAGGGTTTGCAAAAGGCATTGACGAATATACTTGGTATGCGGAAGCAAAATCTAGAGCAATGGCAAGTGCAGCAGCAAGAGCCGCTGAAAATGAACTGGACATCAACTCCCCATCCAAAGTTGGTTATAGAATTGGCGGATTCTTCGGGATGGGATTTGTAAATGCCATTATAGATTACACTGATAGATCATACGATGCAGGAACAGCAATCGCATCGTCCGCTAAAGATGGATTACACAAGGCTGTTTCTAATATCCGTGACTTTATTGATGACAATATCGATCATCAGCCTGCTATTCGTCCTGTCATCGACCTTTCTTCAGTGCAATCAGGAGCTAAAAGGTTATCTGCTATTCTAAGTCAATCTCAAGCTATGAAAATAAATTCTGATATAGAACGCAATGCGAGTAAAACAATTCAAAATGGCGACAATACACCTGCTGTGGGAAACAGTTATTCATTTACACAAAACAACTATTCACCTAAAGCTCTGTCAAAAGTAGAAATTTACCGACAAACAAAGAACCAGTTCTCAGCAATGAAAAGGATGGTGAATATATGATTCATTCGATCACAGTTACTAATTATCTGGGCAATAGTATTAAACTTGATTTGACGAGACCTGAACTTTCAGGTTTCATCGTCAAGTCAGTCGATGGTCTTGGTCCGGTAAAAGGTAATATAAACACTGTTGAAGTTGCCACTAATGACGGCAGTATATTCAACTCTGCCCGTCTGAACACACGAAATCCGGTGTTAGATCTGATTTTTTTAGAATCCGGCACTGAATCCATAGAAGATATTCGTCATAAATCATACAAATACTTCCCTGTAAAAAAGAAAGTAAAGCTGCTTATAGAAACTGATAACAGAATTTCTGAAACAGAAGGGTATGTTGAACAAAATGAACCGACAATATTCAGCAATCAGGAAGGCTGTCAAATTTCAATTATTTGTCCTTATCCGTATTTTTACTCTGCCGGAGCATCTAACACAACGGTTTTCAGCGGCGTCAAATCTCTATTTGAATTTCCATTCAGCAACGAATCATTAGACGAACCTTTACTTATTATGGGCGAGATCATACCACGAACAGAACAAGTCGTATATTATAACGGTGATGCTGAAATAGGGATAAAGATCATTATAAATGCGATAGGAGAAGCATCTGACATAACTATTTTAAATGTTGATACAAGAGAAGTTATGAGTATAAATACAGATAAATTAGCCTCTTTGACCGGTTCTGGAATAGTCGCAGGTGATGAAATTACCATCAGTACTATTAAAGGTGATAAATCGATAACACTGTTTCGAAACGGTATCCATACCAACATCCTTAATTGCCTTGATAAAAACGCCGACTGGTTTCAACTTGTTAAAGGCGATAATACGTTTGCGTTTACGGCAAAAACAGGTATACAAAATCTTCAGTTGAGAATTGAAAACAGAGTAATTTATGAAGGGATATGAATTCATGGATCTATTAGTTTTAAATACAGATCTCGATGCTGTTTCAGTAGTGGATACTTACGAATCGTTTATATGGAATGATAGATACGATCAGCCCGGAGAATTCGAGCTTTATTTGTCAATGATGCTTAGTGTTCTTGAGTATGCTAAGATAGACTATTACATTCAAATACGAGATTCTGAACATTTAATGATAATTGAAAATATTAAAATAGAATCAGATGTCGAGAATGGAACGCATATCACTGTTACCGGACGATCACTGGAATCAATACTTGACAGACGAATCGTTTGGGGTTTGATGATTCTGAATGGCAATCTTCAAAATGAAATAAGAAACTTGTTGAATACTTGTATCATCTCCCCTGCTGATCCGGACAGAAGAATTGATAATTTTATTTTTAAGGAATCTGTCGATCCGGCTATTACGGGTTTAACTATTAACGCTCAGTATACAGGCGATAATTTGCTTGATATTATAGAAAAAATCTGCAATGAACATGGTATAGGTTTTAAAGTCACTATGGACGATGATAAACAATTTGTATTCGAACTTTACGCCGGTGTTGACAGATCTTACGATCAAACAGAAAATCCTTATGTGATATTTTCACCAAAGTTCGACAATATCATAAACAGCAATTATATAGAATCTAAGTCTACATTGAAAACTGTTACATTGATCGCAGGAGAAGACAAAGGCTCTGCAAGAAAATACACGACTGTTGGCGGTGGCAGCGGTCTGGATAGGCGTGAACTTTTTACGGATGCACGTGATATTTCGTCTGATGCCGGTGACGGAGTTATTCTCACTGATGAAGAATATACTGCTCTGTTACAACAGCGTGGTATAGAAAAGCTATTAGAAAATACGAACATAACATCTTTTGAAGGGCAAGCAGAAACAACCATCATGTTTAAATACGGTGAAGATTTCTCTATAGGTGATATTGTTCAAATCGCCAATGAATATGGGCATGAAACAAAAGCTCGAATTATCGAGATCGTTATGTCTGAAAATGAAGAAGGAACTTCCGTATATCCGACATTCGCAACAGTAACTTAGGAGATGATTTAAATGGTAGAATATGGTTTCTTTGACAGTAATAACCATGACAGAGTGTATAACTCAAAAAACTTTTCGGATTATTTCGAAGGCTTGATACACGATGGTGTTTATGCTTATGTGGGAGACAAATTTAAAGTAAGCCCCGGGGAAGGTATGAGTGTTATCGTTGGCACCGGTCGTGCAAAGATATTAAACCGATATGTGAAAAATACAACATTACTGCCTGTTGATATTTCAGCGTCAGATTCAATATATCCAAGAATCGATGCAATTGTTGTAGGTATAGACATGAACGAACGAATCGGAACAATAAAGTCTATACAGGGAATTCCCGGAGAATATCCTCAAAATCCTGAAATCCCATCTGATGAAAATGTACGGTATTATGTGATAGCATACGTACGAATTGATGCAAATGCGTCAAACATTTCATTTGAAAATATCCGTGATATGCGCGGCACATCTGAATGTCCATGGGTTGCTGGTATTTTAGAACCGATAGATTTGGGTGGTATCGCTGATCAATACAGAGCAATGATAAATAAGTTCGAAGAGGAATCGAGAGAAATCATTGATAAACTTCAAGCAAATAAAGAGATCATAAATAATCTTGCATCTCAAATTGAAGAAATACAAAATCTAAAACAATTAGTTGATCTTATCATCACAAACATATCAAGCGGACCAATCGCTAATATGCTTATGGAAGTCATAAATGCTAGGACAAGCAGCATAACCAGCGAAGAATTCCCCTCTCTTTCGGAAAGACTTGAATCCGATTTTTCATATCTAAAGAAGACGATGAAAACCCTTGACATAATATCTTCATATGTCGTAGTCGACACAGAAAAAGGTGATGATACAGACGCTGAATGGTATGCAGATGACACCTTAAGAATTACCGGCATTAACATAGCCGCACGAGCTTTTGAAAAGAGAGAAAACTTTGGAAAACTAATAATAAACATCGCAGGTGATGTAGGCATGGGTGCATTCGGAGGATGTGAAAACGTAAATGAAATCACTGTCAACTGCAATAAGATCTGCGACCAAGCTTTTTGGGCTTGTACAAGACTGCATTATCTAACTATTGGCAAATCAGTATCAGAAATAGGCTCGGGTATCATATCAAACAGTGCATTTTATATACCAAGCGGTGTAAGGGTAATGTATGATGGAACTATGGAAGAGTGGAACGCTGTTGTTAAAGCATCTGACTGGATAGGCGACCAAGTTACAGTTGAAAATAGCGTTGTTATCTGCTCAGACGGCGAAGTGGAGGTGTAAGTATGGATTTAAAGTTTGAAAAAGGCAAAGTAACAAGTGATTTTAAAGAATCTGACACTCTTGAAAATATCAAATCTGGCGAATCTATAGGAACTATATTTGGGAAAATTCAAAGATGGTATCCTGAAATTGAAAGTTGTATTACGGAAGACGATTTAAAAGACTTGCCAGAGCGTTATTACGATGCAGACGGCACTAAAGGTGGAATTATTCTTACATCCGAAGATGAATTCAATGTTGCATCAGGAGAAGCTTCCATTGCATCAGGACTTTCATGTAAAGCAACTGGTAGATATTCTATTGCAATTGGTGTGGGTAATGAAGCATCACACGCAAATTCAATTTCTATTGGGGTTGGAAATCATGCACTCAATACTAATGCTGTTGCTATAGGTGAAAACTGCGTTTCAAAAGGCTGCAATTCTGTTTGTATAGGTGAACGTTTACAAGCTAACGGAAGCCACCAATCCGTTTTAGGGAAATACAACATTGTTGATTATAATGATCGATATGCTTTTATAATAGGAAACGGTGACACAACGACTTTTTCCAACGCCCTAACCCTCGATTGGAAAGGCAACCTACGAACAGCAGGAAATGTTACAGCTACTGATTCTAAAGGAAATCAAGTCAGTCTTTTTGAATTAAAATCTGATTTTGAAGGATTATCTGCGATCACCGAAGCTGAAATAGACAGAATTTTAAAAGCGGAGGGACTTAAATGAACAACTTCAAGCCAATGACGGATACAGAAGTAATGCTTGGTAAAATAGCAGGGATATATGACGGAGAAACACCAAAAGCATATACACGTCTTCACCTTATCTTACAGAAAATAGCAGAAAACCCCGGCAATGCAGAATTTGACAAAACGGAACTGGAAGCCATAAAAATCTTGGTAGATGATGCTTTAAGTCGTATAGCAGACCTTGAATCGAAAACTGCTGAAATCACTGAAGCAGAAATAGACGAAATTTTAAAATTTTAAAAATGGAGGATAAAAAATGGGCGTTTTATATAGTGAAGGTTTTGCTTACTTTTGTGGAGAACTCAAAAAGATGTTGCAGAAGTCCCTTGGAATGCTAAAAAGCAAAAACCTGCTTAAAAATACAGCAGGAACAACCATGCAAAACGGAATAACGTTTACCTGATTCCGCAAAACTCAAAACGCCGCAGCGAGTCTCAAAAAAGTCTGAATCC
>CALESG010000063.1 GCA_937907215.1 uncultured Ruminococcus sp. | reverse complement strand
GGGCGAAAGCAGAGGCACAGGGACTTACCGTATATACAGCTGCAGAAGCTGCAACCATAGCTGAAGCTGAAATAATAGCCATAGTCTTCTTAAATGTAGTCTTCATTTTAATTAGTCCTTTCAAATATAAAATTTATTTTATATAACAGACACCTATTTATATCTATTATATGCGTACCTTTTTACTTGCCGAGAATTTCATCCCAAATTGGATCCAGACCAGCAGCATTGTAAGAATAGTATGTCAAAATGTTTAATCCATCTGAAATATCCAATTTGCCATCATCACTGTTCTTACCAGCCTTAGACTCTGTATCTACATCAGCAAGGAAATAAGCAAGTGTTTCGAGATCTTCATCGGTAGTGTCTAAGAGTGTAACATCCAAACCAGCTGCACTATTAGAATAATACTGAAGAACTGCCAAGCCGTCTGGAATTTCAACTTTACCATTCAGGTCAGCGTCACCCTTAACACCAATGTAAACCATTGGATTATCTGTTACTGTAAGGTCAGCATCATCTGCTACTGTCATAGTTGCAGGAGCATTGAATGTCAAAGCAAGTTCACTTGCAACATAAGCTGTGCCTTCTACTTTATTGAAATAATCAGCAGGTGTTGCGAACTCCGGTGTCAGATAAGAAGCAAAGTTGCTTGGAGAAATGCTTATAGTGTAATCATTACCATCAAGAGTACCGACGAGTGTAAGGCTGTCAACCAGCTCAGTAAGGTCAAATGCTTCTGTATCATGTGAGAAGTAGTAACCCTTGTTTGCTGCAACTTCAACTGTTTTCAGTTCAAAGTCAACCGGAACTTCAGTAGTGCCTGATGTGGTTGTGGTTGTAGTTGTTGTGTCACTAGAACCAGTGCCTGTTGTTGTAGTTGTTGTAGTTGTATCACTAGAACCAGACTCTGTGGTTGTAGTAGTTGTAGTTGTGTCACTAGAACCAGACTCTGTTGATGTTTCTGTTGTTGTTGTGTCACTAGAAACTGTAGTGGTTGTTGTTATATCTGTTGTAGTTGTTGTTGTATCTTTTATATCCTTGAGAATGATCTTTCTTGTTACATTAAAGTATGCATTTCCATTAGCAGAAGCCTTTACATCAACAACCTTGTAAGATGAATCATAAGCCTTGCCCGGTTCTGCATTTGCATTAACATAAGCCTCAACTTCAGCAGCTTCAGCATCAGGAAGCTTAAATGTTACTGTATAAGTACCATTACTTGCAGCAGCCTCAAAGTCATAACCCTGTTTAGCCAGAGCAGCTACGCTATCAGCAGTAACATCAAATGTGTAACCACTTGTAACAGTAATATCATTTACAAGTTCAATAGCCTTATTAAATTTATAGCCGTGTTTTGCAACAGCCTCATCTACAGAAGCAGGAACCTTGTAAGCTGATGTTTTCTTTGCAGCGAAAGCAGAAACAGCAGCGAGCATTTCATCAGCATTTGCATAAGAACGAGCAGCATGGCTAAACTTAGCAGCCTTTACCATATACTTTTCAACTTTCTTAAGCTTTTTGATAAGCTCAATGTCGCCCATAGAGTCAGCAACTTCAGCAGGATCAGCACCTGTCTGAGCAATTACAGAAGCTGCAAGTTCCTTTGTCAGACCCTCGAAATATGTAGACATTGAATAAATGTCAAGAGCCTTGCCGTCAGCAGTAACGTCAACGTTAACATCAACATCCTTGCCATCCATAAGAACATTTGCATCAACAGTAGCTGTAACTTCAATAGTCTTATTGAATTCGTTCATTACTACTTCATCTGTATAACCCTTATCTTTAAGTGCCTTGCGAACTTCTGAATAAATCTTAGATTCTGCATAGCGAGTCATATCAGCAGATGCCTTGATTGTAACAACGCCGTTTTTAACTGTCAGAACCGGATTTGCAGCTTCGCTCATAAGCTCCTTAATAAGGATTGTATATGAATTGTTCTTAGGAAGCAGATCAAGGAAATCATCCTTGGCGATTTCTTTCTGTGTGCCTTCAACAGATGTAACAACGTTGAGCATCTTAAGATTCCAAGTTGATTCTGTCTGATCAGCAGGGATCTCAATGAAAGCATCCAGAGAAAGTGACTTAACTCCAGCATCTTCAGCAGAGATGTTCATAACAACACTCTGTGTAAGTGCCATTGGAACTGCAACAGCAGCAGCCAAGACTCTGTTAAGAATCTTCTTCATTTCCAATTACCTCTCTTTATAATTTTTTTCGTGTTCCCGGTTTTGCACACGTGATTGCAATTGTAAGCTTATATAAAACCATATAAATTTACTCGTCTGCTAATCTTAGAACACACTGTGTTATTGATCAAAGTGTTACGGTGCATGAACCCTTGTAATCAATTTACAAAAGTATTTTAACATATTCCCGTTAGAATGTCAAGTGATTACGGGCATTTTTTTTAAAATTTACAAAAGAATATTTTTCCTATTTTTGTTGCTTTTATACAAGCATTGTAATTTTTTGCCCCAAAAGCCTTCTTTTTTATTATACATCTCTTTTATATTTGTGTCAACCTATAACATTTGCCGGAAGTCCTGATGCACACAAATAATGATCTCCAATTATTTTTACAGCTTTTTTATCTAAACCTCCGGGTGATGATGCAAGCTCTATAAATACACAATCTTTCTTAAAGCTCATAACATCATCAACCGTAAATATCTCCGCCGGCACTGTATTAAAAATTATATCCATTTCTGAAAGGCAGCTCTTTTCCGGCAACATTTTTGCCGGCACTGCCCCCATTGCTTTTATCTTCATTCTGGCGTATTCTGTTCTAGCTGCTGCTGTCACATCTGCACCAAGTTTTAGAAGTCTGTCACTTAGTATAGTTCCTATTCTGCCAAAGCCGGTAACCAAAACTCGACTATTCCAGATGGTTTTGCCAGTCTTTTCAATAGCTGTTTTAATCGCTGCTTCTGCTGTCGGAACTGCATTTGCAAGAGCAAGCGTTTCATCCTTCATATAATTATATGACCATATATTTTTTATTGCAGCTGCTTCCTTTGCCTCTTCACCTTTGATGCCCATTAAAAGAACACCGTTTTCCTTTACCTTCTCTATAGCTTCTGAAATTTCAAGTGTTTTTTTATAAAATGGTGCATTTATTTTTCCGCTTTTATCTGTAACTACCGGCGGCAGCAGCAACACATCAGCATTACCGTCTGTCTTTTTTAATTTTTCAAAAATTTCTTTTCCTTCGCCAAAAAGCATCTCTTCCGAATATCCCATAATCCCTACATCATAAATATCCGACAGCTTTAATGCTGCATAGAGCATTCTAATATCTCCGCCGGCAATCAGAATTTTTCTTCTCTCCATAAAACCATCTCCGTTTCAGATTCATTACGGCTTCGGCTTAAACCATTCTATGAAAGAATAAACAGATTGGTGAAGAGTATAAAACATAAGAAAAAAATTCCGCCTGTATCAAAAAGCGGAATTTTTTTCTTATTATACTTTTTCAGAGTCTATATGTCATGGCTATGCTTTCTGGAAATTTTGAGTCTGTTCATAGCTCGGTTAAGTGCTGCCTGTGTGTGATAATATTGCATCATGCCTTGCTTCTGCTCCATCAGTTCTTTTGCCCTTTCAGCAGCTTCTTCAGCACGTTTTACATCTATTTCTTCAGGAAGTTCGATCGCATCGCCCAATATAAGTACATAGTCGCCTCGAACCTCTGCAAAGCCATCACTAATAGCACAATACCGCCACTGACCGTCTACCTTATATTTTATCTCACCAGGCTCAATAACCGTTACAAGCGTTTCATGCCCCGGCAGTATTCCCATAAGTCCATCACTTGCAGGATACACAATATGCTCACACTCACCAACATAAAATGGTCTGTCTGATGCAAGCAGCTCCAAGTAAAAGGTCTTAGCCATTAGCACCGACCTCCGATTTAGCTCTTTCTATGACCTCATCAATAGTTCCTGCATTAAAGAATGCATTCTCCGGATAATCATCCATTTCACCATCAACTATCATTCTAAAGCCTCTTACAGTTTCAGCAACAGGTACATATTTGCCCGGTATGCCTGTAAATACTTCAGCTACATGGAACGGCTGGGAAAGGAACTTCTGAACTTTTCTTGCTCTATATACAGCGATCTTATCGTTCTCATCAAGTTCTTCCATACCAAGGATAGCGATAATATCTTGAAGTTCTTTATATTTTTGCAAAAGCTCCTGAACCTTTCTTGCCACTCTATAATGTTCTTCTCCAACAACATCAGGCTCAAGAATTCTTGAGGTGGATTCCAGCGGATCTACTGCCGGATAAATACCCTGTTCAACAATTTTTCTGGAAAGAACTGTTGTAGCATCAAGATGTGCAAATGTAGTAGCAGGTGCTGGGTCAGTAAGGTCATCCGCAGGCACATATACAGCCTGAACAGATGTTATGGAACCATTTTTAGTAGAAGTGATTCTCTCCTGAAGTTCACCAAGTTCATTTGCAAGAGTCGGCTGATAACCAACTGCTGAAGGCATTCTGCCAAGCAATGCGGAAACCTCTGAACCTGCCTGAACATATCTAAAAATATTATCAATAAATAAAAGTACATCCTGATGACTCTCATCACGGAAGTATTCTGCCATAGTAAGACCTGTCTGTGCAACACGCATTCTTGATCCAGGCGGTTCATTCATCTGACCAAATACAAGTGCAGTCTTATTTATAACTCCTGAATCTGTCATTTCGTGCCATAAGTCATTGCCTTCTCTGGAACGCTCTCCTACACCGGTAAATATGGAATATCCACCGTGTTCAGTAGCTACATTTCTTATAAGCTCCTGAATAAGTACGGTCTTGCCGACACCTGCACCGCCAAAAAGTCCTACTTTACCACCCTTGGCATAAGGTGCAAGCAGATCTATTACTTTAATGCCTGTTTCAAGCATTTCAACAACCGGACTTTGATCACGAAATGATGGTGCTTCTCTGTGAATTTCCCATCTTAAATCAGTCTGTACAGGTCCTTTGTTATCAATAGTTTCACCTAAAACATTGAACATTCTTCCAAGTGTTGCCGGACCTACCGGAACTTTTATAGGACCGCCTGTGTTTTCAACTTCCATTTCCTTTGTAAATCCATCAGTCGATGAAAGACAAATACAGCGTACAATTCCATTGCCCATATGCTGCATTGCCTCCATAACGCATTCCTTACCTCCATTATCAACAGTAAGTGCATCACGTATCATAGGCATATGGCCTGTTTCAAACTGAACATCTACAACAGGACCTAGCACCTGTACTATTTTACCTTTATCCATTAGAAATTACCTCCCGAAGTCTGTGCTTCGCTTCCGCTGCAAATTTCTGTTATCTCCTGAGTAATAGCCGCCTGTCTTGCACGGTTGTACTGTAAAGAAAGGGTATGCAGCATATCCTTAGCACTGGTAGTAGCTGAATCCATTGCACTCATTCGTGCCTGCTGCTCTGAACAGAATGATTCAACCATTGTGCCGTAAATCAAGCCCTTCATGAAATTCGGGATAAGATGGCACATAACAGCTTCAATATTAGGATAAAACTCTGCTTCATGATGCTTAGTTACATCCTTATCACTTTTTATAAAATGTGTTACATCCAACGGCAAAAGCTGCTGAACACGCACTGTACATTCAGCTGAGCTTTCCATATCAGTATAAACAACGTAAACGTCATCAACCTCGCCTTTTTCAAAACGCTCTAAAACTTCTTCAGCAATATTTCTCGCACGATAAAGTGTAGGATTCTGTGTTGTATAGAAAAAATTCTTATCCAGTGTTATATTATCCTTTTTATCAAGTCTTTGAAAGTACATTCTTCCCACTTGACCCATAACTGAAAGATAATTCATACCGGTTTCACTTATCATCGACTCTGCTTCTTTTATAACATTATGGTTATAAGCACCGCACATACCTTTATCCGCTGTTATTACAATAATAAGTCGGCTGCGTTTTTCAGGCGGAATTTGCTTTCGAGTATCAAAAAATACTATCTCACCAGCTTCTTCCGGAACTCTTGACAAAATACTTCTCATAGCATACAAAAGCTTGCTAAAATATGGCTCTGTAGCATCAAGAGATTTTCTTGCCTTTTTAAGCTTTGACGAAGAAATAAGATACATTGCATTTGTTATCTTTTTGATATCGCTTACGCTTTTTATACGCTCCTTGATTTCGTGCATATTAGCCATATCAGCTCACCTGCTTTTTATATTCCAGAGTTATATCTATTATCTGTGATAACTGTTCATCTGAAAGCGTTCCTTCTGTCTGGATAGCATTTGCCAGCTCACTGTGACTTGAACTGATAAAGTTTATAAGACCTTTTCTAAACTGAGTAATGTCCTTTACCGGAATATCGTCAAGACAACCGTTTGATGCTGCTGCCAGAATAACTACCTGTTCCCAAACTGCAAGCGGATTATAAAGCGGCTGTTTTAAAAGCTCCATAAGCACATGACCGTGGTCAAGCATTGCCTGTGTTGCAGGGTCTAGATCTGAACTGAACTGAGTAAATACCTCAAGCTCTCTGAACTGTGCCAGGTCAACACGCATTTTGCTCGAAACCTTTTTCATAGCCTTTGTTTGAGCTGCACCACCTACACGGCTTACAGACAAACCAACGTTTACAGCCGGTCGCATACCTGAATTAAACAGCTCTGATTCAAGGAATATCTGACCATCTGTAATGGATATTACATTTGTAGGGATATATGCAGAAATATCACCTGCCTGAGTTTCAATAATAGGCAAAGCTGTGATGCTTCCGCCGCCGTGT
Organism: uncultured Ruminococcus sp.; assembly: GCA_937907215.1. Taxonomy (GTDB): domain Bacteria; phylum Bacillota; class Clostridia; order Oscillospirales; family Ruminococcaceae; genus Ruminococcus_C. The sequence continues at coordinate 22,339 of CALESG010000063.1, read as the reverse complement.
GCTTCATCAAGACGACATGAACGCTCAAGCAGTCTTGAATGCAGATAGAATACGTCACCAGGGTATGCTTCTCTTCCCGGTGGTCTGTGAAGCAAAAGGGACATTGTACGATATGCTACAGCATGTTTAGAAAGATCATCATAAACAATAAGCACATCTTTTCCCTGATCCATAAAGTATTCAGCAATAGCAGTACCGGAATACGGTGCAATATACTGTACCGGTGCCGGTTCACTTGCTGACGCTGCCATAACAACAGTATAATCCATTGCATGATGTTTTTTCAGCATTGATACAACTTTTGCAACAGTAGATGACTTTTGACCTATTGCAACATATATGCATATAACGTCTTTTCCACGCTGATTTATAATAGTATCAATAGCAATAGATGTCTTTCCTGTTTGTCTATCGCCAATAATAAGCTCACGCTGACCTCTTCCTATTGGGAACATGGAATCTATAGAAAGTATACCGGTCTGCATAGAAACAGATACAGACTTTCTGTCAGCAACACCTGCTGCTTCACGTTCGATAGGATAAAAATCTTCAGCAATTATATCCGGACCGCCGTCAATAGCACTGCCAAGTGCATTTACAACACGTCCTATAACGCTTTCCGAAACGCCAACACCAGCACGCTTTTTTGTACGTATAACCTGAGAACCTTCAGTAATGCCACGATCACTTCCGAGCATAACAACGCCTACGGTTTTCATTTCAATATTTTGCACAATGCCTCTTGTACCGTTTTCAAACTCTACAAGCTCACCATACATAACTCTTTGAAGACCAAATACAGTAGCGATGCCATCACCTACGCTCACAACTGTACCGGTTTCCATAAGTGCCGATTTGCGGTCAAAATCCGCAATTTCACTTTTCAGCACAGAAATAATTTCATTAGCATTCATTGCCATTTCTGTCACCTCCGCATAAGCTTTCGCCGCATATTCGCAATCTCACGGACAGCGCTGCGGTCATACCGTAAATTACCGGCACGGAGTACAAAACCGCCGATAAGCTCTTTATTTTCCTTCAAGTTTAGCTCAACTTCTTTATATCCGGTTTTCTTCCTGATAAGCTCGATAATTCTTGTCTTCTGCTCTTCTGTAGGCGGTGTTACATATTCCAGAGTTGCCTTAATAACATGAGAACTCTTCTTGTTTCTCTTTGAATAAGATTCAGCACCTGGACGAATAAGACCTTTTTTCATATAAGCTACAGCACTTGCTGTGCTTCTGTCATATCTGTAATCGCCTGCACGAAGAATAAATCCACCCATAATACGTGGATTATATATAAGCTCCAGCTCCACCTTTTCATAACCGGTTTTACGCTTTACAAGCTCAGTAATGCGTACCTTTTGTTCCTCTGTGAGAGGTGTAACATACTCAAGAACAGCTTTGATACAGCCTTGAGCCTTACGGTTAAGTGAACGGTATGAACGGAATATCTCATGAGCTTGACTCACTTGTTCATTTCTGCAAAGTACTTTAAAAAAATTATGCAGCGAAGAGGAAAAAACCTTTTCTATAATTCTGTCCTTTTCAGAAAGAAGAACAGCAGGACTTGACATAGCGTCAAAAAGTTCACGGCAACACTTTAAAGTATTATCTGCCGTTTCTATATCCTCAGAAGGTATGTTTAAATCAAGAAGGACCTTTGCATAAGCATCTGTCACCTGATTCACGCTTCTTCCTCCTCTTCAAGAAAAGCGTCAACAATGGCACGATTATCTTTATCAGCCATTTCTCTGCCAAGAACCTTTTCAGCAGCTTCCATAGCAAGACTGACGATTTCGTTCTGTGCGCTTGCAACAGATCTCTCACGCTCAAGCTGAAGCTCCTGTCTTGTACTTTCTACAATACGATTTGCCTCTTCCTGTGCCTGCTGAGTAATTGCAGCACTCTGGGCATTTGCAGTTTTCTGTGCATCCTGAATAATCTTCTTTGCCTCTTCTCTAGCACCAGATATTGATGCTTCATAATCAGCACGGATTTTTTCAGCTTTCTGTGCCTCTTCCTTAGCTTTATCCATATCATCTTGTACAACGCTTACACGCTTTTCCAAAATGGCATTTATCCTGCCGAAGAGAAACTTTTTCAGGAACAGAAACAGCACCAGAATATTTATAATTGAAAATAAAATCGTCCAAAAATCAAATTCAAGCACCTTAAATCAACTCCATATTTTATTTCATAATTACCAGCAGAAGAGCTACAACAAATCCATAAATAGCAGTAGCTTCTGCCAAAGCAGCACCAAGGAGCAGTGCTTTGTTAATACTTCCGGCAGCTTCAGGCTGACGTGCGATTGCTTCAGCAGCCTTTCCTGTTGCGATTCCTATACCGAGTCCTGCACCGATTCCGGAGAGAACAGCTAATCCAGCAGCTATCATATTACTTTGCCTCCTATTTCGCAGCACTCAAACTGAGTTTTTCTGCTGCTTCGATTTTTTCGTTTTCCGGTTCAATTCCTTCACCTATGAACAATGATGTAAGGAATACAAATACATATGCCTGAATAGCACCATCGAATACATCAAAGTACATACTGAACACCATTGGCAAAATAACACCGCAAAGATGTTCAATAAGCTTCATAACAACGAATGAACCCAAAACGTTACCAAAAAGTCGCATACACAGCGACAGAGGTCTAATTGCTATTTCCATTATGTTTATAGGGAGCATAATTGCCATTGGCTTTGTAAATGACTTCATAAATCCCAGAAGTCCGCCATTGGCTTTGAATGTCGCCGCTTCAATAAGAATAATGCTAAGAAGTGCAAATGCAACTGTAACATTTATATCCTTAGTAGGCGGTTTCATTCCAAATCCAATCATGCCTATAATATTGGAAATACACAAATACAGCAGGACAGTACTTAAATAAGGTACGTAGCGTTTTCCTGCTTTGCCCATATTTTCGCCAAAGAATTTGTAAACAAAGTTTACACCCAACTCAAGTGCCGCCTGAGTCTTTCCGGGAACGATCTTCAGCTTTCTTGTCATGAGAAGGACGGCAATCATAATTGCAGCCATGATGATCCACATGACAATAATGGACTCATGAATTTTTATGGGCCCAACAAACGGTATATCTATAGGTATAGTAAAAACCGTTCTGTTTCCAAGCTCTTCCGTAAGCATTTCGCCCATATGCATCACATCCTTTTATAAAGGGATTTGTCAGAAATAATACTACTTCCAACATCAATTTATATTATAAAACTGTTTTTTTAAATTGTCAAGTATCATTTCAAGCTATACTCACTTTTTATTCTTACAAAACTCGCATTCATTATATATCAATAAATATTTATTGATATATACAAATGGCATGTGATAAAATAAAGACAATATGGAAAGGAGGTTTATGGTCATGAAAAATAAATCTGTTCAGAACATAACCCAAATAGCAATGTTCGCTGCAATAATCGCTGTATGCAGCATTATTTCAATACCTCTGCCAAGCGGTATTCCTGTAACACTGCAAACCTTTGCAATAGCACTTACTGGATTTTTGCTCGGTTGGAAAAACGGTACTATATCAGTTGCAGTATACCTTGCTATTGGTGCAATAGGCGTTCCTGTATTTTCAGGTTTTACTGGTGGATTCGCAAGACTCTTTGGTGTTACCGGCGGATACCTTTGGGGATTCTTGGGCATGGCTGCTCTTTGCGGCATTGCGGCAAATAAAAATAAAGCCCTAACAATAATCCTTTCAATTTTAGGCTTAGCGGTATGCCATGGCTTTGGCACATTGCAGTTTGCATTTGTATCCGGTTCATCACCTATAGAAGCATTTATCATCGCATCTGCACCTTATTTAATTAAAGATGTAGTGTCAGTTGTCATTGCATATGTACTTGCAATTGCCGTTCAAAAAGCTTTGCAACTAAGAAAAGTGCAAAATTAAAACAAAAAATCCGCCTTAATTAAAAGGGCGGATTTTTTAGGCAACACCATATATAACCCAAAACAGCCGCACTGCAGCGCAGTTAGCGGCTGTTTTGAGAAAAACAATGAGAAAAAAGAGATAAATGCTCTAGACTTCAAAAAATTACTGTTTCTTCTTATCAGGCTGCAAAAGCATAAACACAATAGCTGCTATTGCTGCGCCAATAAGAGGAGCTGCTATAAACACCCATACCTGTGTAAGAGATTCGCCGCCTACAAACAATGCAGGACCTAAGCTTCTTGCAGGATTTACAGATGTGCCGGTAAACGGAATTCCAAAAATATGTACAAGTGTAAGTGTAAGACCAATAACAATTCCTGATACAGAACTGTATTTTTCCTTAGATGTTACACCAAGTATTACAAATACAAATACAAATGTAAGTATAATTTCAACAATCAGTGCCTGTGTGAGTGATGTGCCCATTGCACTTGATTCACCGTAAGCATTAGCTCCCAGACCATAAGCTGTACCGCCCAAAACGCCCATCAGTATCGCTGCACCCGCTATACCGCCAAGCACCTGAGAAATTACATATCCTATAAAATCTGTAATTGACATTTTACCGGCAATAAGCATTCCAAGAGAAACTGCCGGATTTATATGGCAACCAGAAACGTTGCCTACTGAATAAGCCATTGCAACGATCACAAGACCAAATGCAATCGCAATAGCTAATGTTGAAAATGAAAGCGGAACTACCACTCCTTGACCACTAAGCATTGCATTTGCAACAACGGCACTTCCGCAGCCAAAAATTACAAGTACCGCAGTACCTATGAATTCAGCAATATACTTGCGAATAGATTCCATATTTTTACATATCCTTTCATAAATAAGCTATGTATGTATTATACCACTATATATACATTTTGTCAATAAAAATTGTTAGTTTAGGCGTAAAATTATCACTATGTTTTTTGTGCATAACTTACAAATACGGCAAATATTACAAATATCATCCTGCTAGACCAGAACGTTCTATTCCCTCCGTAAAATGCTTTTGAAGAAAAATATACATTATAAGTATCGGCACGACTGAAAGCAGACATCCGGCTTCCAGCCAAACTATTTGTTCACGTACACTTACATTAGCACCGTCAAAAAGTGTCTGGGAAAGAAGTGTATTTAAATTTTTAAGGCTGAGTGCTATAGTTTGATTCTTGTCAAAAAATGTCGAGCTAACATAAAAATCATTCCAGTACCACACAATAGAAAAAAGAAAAACAGTAAGAATAGAAGATTTGACATTTGGAACTAGAACTGACCAAAACGCCCTAAAAGGTCCACAGCCGTCAAGATATGCAGCATCTTCAAATTCTTTTGGAAGTCCTCTAAATGATTGACGGAATATAAATATCATAATTCCGGATTTTATGCCGCAACCCATTGCTGCCGGCAAATACATACACAAAGGATTATTTATAAGATTAAAAGGTCCGAAATAACGGAAAATCATATATTGAGGTATCGCTATTATCTGCACCGGCACAAGTATCATCATTATAACTATTCCAAATAATATTCCTCTGAATTTAAATTTGAATCTTGCAAAACCATAACCCGTAACAGCACACGATATGACCTGTACAATACAGCAGCCTATATTAAGAATAAGTGTATTGAAAAGTGTATTCCAGTAATCCATTACTTCCATTGTTTCTTTTATAACACTCAGAGTTAAATGCTTTGGAATCCATACAACTGTTGGATCATTCATATCTTCAGGTGCAGAAAATGCACGGCTTATCATATAAATCAACGGATATAGTATTATAAAGCTCAATCCAAAAAGTATAAAAAAGCGGAAAATACGCCACATAATATCATTCAGCCTAAACTTACGCCAAAACGTCATGCTTGACTTTTCCATTTTACAGCTCCTTTCCCTAGGCAACACCTTATTCCACTTCATAATAAATAAATTTATTTATAATTAAAGAAACAACCCCTACTGCCGCTAAAACTATTGCAAAATATATCCATGCCATAGCAGATGCTTCTCCATATTTCCAATCTGTTTGCATAGTACCGATCCTGCCCATAACTGAATTTTTCGGATCTGTAAATGAATCTATAACAGTGAATATAAAGCAGGCTAAGATCATAGGACTTACACTCGGAAAAGTTATTTTCCAAAAATACTCCCATTCCGTTGCACCTTCTATAATAGCGGCTTCTCTTGACGATGATGGAATATTCTGGAGAGCTGCCATAAACATAAGTATTTGTATACCTGCATTCCAAACTATACCAAATACATCGTTCTCAACAGCTTCTACTGCTTTTGTAACAGTTTCAGAAATATCATATATGCCAAGGAAATCCATGAGTTTTCCAAACAAATCAGATGAAAACATCGTAGAAAAGCTGTCTGAACCACTGCTTCCCGTACTTGCCATATTCCCGCTTATTATACTATAAACCGGGCCGGTTGCAATTATCGCCGGAAGAAAGAAGATTGCCCTTGCAAATGTCCGTCCTCTGAATTTCTGATTTAACACAACTGCAATAAACAATGAGAAGATCATAATAAGAGGTGTTTTCCAAAGCGTTTCTTTTAAAACTGAAAAAAGATAACTGCGATAATTCGCATCTTCATTCAGTGCATAATTATATTTTTCAAGCCCTACAAATTCTCCTGTCATACCTCCAACATCCGGCTTTATATCATAAAATGAATATATAAATGACTGGACAAGAGGAATTATAAAGAAAATAACAGCACCTATGAACCATACTGAAATAAATCCGTAGCCATATAAACTTCTTCTCTTCTCAAACCCAAGTTTAAAATGTTTCAAATGACTCACGCTCCATTCACAGTATAATCGCTTAGATAATATTCATTTTCATTCACTGAAACAGATTCTTTTTCAAAATCTACAATTATTAAAGTTCCGTCTTCGTATTCAGTATATGTCTTATTTCCAGACTTTCTGTAACCTGTTATAGCCTTATCCTGAACACCTAATAATATTTCCTTTGCAAAAAGAAAATCCTTTGCCGCCTGTTCTGTCCAATTATCATAATAAGCATAATATAATCCGTCAAGCTCTGTATCTTTTATAGCTCCTGCACTTTCACCTATCATATCATAATGTGGATTACTGCCTGAGGCTATAGCATTTAGCATAAGCTTACGGTCATCTGCACTTCCGTTTATAGGCTCTGTTGAATATGATTTAAATCCGTGAAGAACTATTTGATAAAATGGAATGTCTTCGTCAAATATATCATATCCGCCGGAACATAATGGAACATTGCTGATCTTATCAATATAAGGAAAAGCATAGGCATTTGCATTGTCCGCAAGAATGCTGCTCAATGAATTATCAAGTGTTTTAAATCCATCTAAAAGAATCTTCTGAGTTTTATCTCTTGATATGCCGCTTTTGTCATAATCTCCGCAAAGAGAATTTGCAAGCTCTGAAATACATATGTTCTCTATGCCTTTGTTTTTAAAATTTTCGGCAAGCTTGGAAAACATCTTAGGGTATTCATTCGGCGACAGCAGAAACTTCACGTTTTTATCTTTATACGCTCTACCGCTTACAATATCATAATCATACAATCTTGCATATTCTCCTGAAATACGTACAGCTGCATCACCATGCACACTATAACCTCCACCGGATGTGAATGACACATTCTGCACACCCGGATAAATAGCTGCATTATTTTCATCAGCATGATTTAAAAGCTCATAAAACTCTTTATTTTCTATAGTATTAGATGCCTCTGCACTAACATCTATTCTGTTTTTGATTCCTGAATCCGTCCACTTATTATAGCACACCGTCATATTTGAAACGCCTAGGTTCTTTAGAGTCCGCATTATACCGGCTGCTTGTGAGGAAGTTGTAAGTGATTTCTTCACTGTTACCGGAATTCCCAAAAAAGAATGCTTTTTTTCTGTTCCGCCATATAGATCAATATAAAGCTCCGGAGAACTATCTGCCGTTCTTTTCACATTCATATCATTTATAAGATAATCTCGATAACTTTTGGCAATATCTACATAATCTATTCCGCTTTTATCACTGTCTTCAACAGGATAATACCGAAGAGAAATCTTGTCTGTTTTTATATCTCCGCTTTCAAATACTGTAAGAACGCTCGAAGTATCGTTCGATATATAATAATTATCACTGCTTCTTAATATAAATTCAAAACTGCAAAGATTATAGCTGCTTTTAGATAATCCGCTTACGCTTGCTGTAAGCATTGCATTTGAATCACCGTTTGTACATACTGTCATAAGTCCACTGCTGCCTTTTACAATTCCATACATTGGCAAATATACTTGACTTGTATTATCTAACATTGTCAGAGGTGACATAGTAATATCTTGTCCATAGACCATTCTGGCATAACTTTTAGAATTTACTTTACCATTATTGAAGTTTATAATAGCTCCGCAGCCATCGGGAATTATAAAATATCCATTATCATCCGAATCTGCCGCACCAAAACTGCTCATAATAGAGATCCCTGTAAGCTTTTTATCTTCTCTGCTCTCTTTTATATTACTTGTATCTACTTCGGCTTCAAGGTAATCATCAAAAAGTGTGAGTCTGAGTGGAATTGTTATACCTGCTTTTTTAAATTTATATGTAATTTCTACACCATTGTCTATATTTTTTACTTTTACAGATGAACTGCTCTTGGAATACAAACTTGCCTCAACACGTTTTTTAGGCTCGCAATATGTAATGCTGAGAGGTGACTGCAAGTCTGATATTACAGATGGTGCAGCAATGGGATCATCTTCAGCATTTTGCGGACTTGAATACCATATGTTCCCGTTTTTATCTTTAAGTGCTATTTCTCCGCTGCTGTCATCAACATAAAATTTAAGATTCTTATTTTCAGCAGCAAGACGAAGCTCTGTTTTTTCTTCAGTTTTATTTTCAATATTATTATAAGCCATAGCACTTAAAGAAAAATCAGATGAAACATTAAGCAATGTACAAGCTGTGATAATACATATATATTTCTTCATAATCCACATAACAATCTCACCTCGCTGTCTATATTATTTTATTGGTATAATTTTTATTTATAGGCAGGCAATACTACACAAAGAGCATCTGCCGCACAATCTTTGTGTAGTGTTGTCTATACTCTTATTCTATATTCTATTTCAGCAACAACAGATGATATAAAAGAATAAACCTGCTGTATCAATGACACTGCAAGTACCATAAGCACTAAAATCACCGTCATTACAGCTATTGTAAAAAGTATGGACAATAATGCCTTTGATACACTGAACTGATGTACTGCCTTTATTGCTGTAAAAATGAGCAAGGCAGACCAAAATATTCCCACAATTTCCGGAATGTGTATAAATATTACCTCATCACGCACAAGAAAATGCGAAAGCAATACCTGAATATAAAGCTGTGATATATATGGAACAAGGGCATAGGCACTGTAAATATATATCTTTCTCATAGTTCCTTCTCCATAAAAGAGAGTACATATAGACCAGTTGGATATTGTCCACACAAAAAACAATATAAAGGTTCTCGTTATATAAGGTACAATGCTAAATTTATCAAGATCTGTCATAACGAACTGTTGTCCGTAAAAACTTCCGCATAAGATCTCGCCTATAAACCATAAAGCTATAATAATATTTGCAATAAGCATAGAACCTGCTTTTTTCCAGCGCAGGTCTTCAAATCCTTCAACAGGATGAAATACTATATGCCGTATCCACTGTCTTTCCGTAAGCTCCATCATGATTACAGCTTCTCCTTTTTATAGTCATTTTCAATCTTATCTTTTGATTTTACTTTCCGCTTTTTTCTAAAATGTCTATAAACAAGGCACAATACTATAAATATTACTGCTGCAATAACAACAGAAAAATTTTCATCAAGCCACTCTTCACGATAGCCCTCAAATGCCTTGTTATAATAATAAGAGGAATCTCCAAGCTCGGCATATTCCATAGCTCTTTTATAATCACCTTTGCTGATAAGGGCAGACGCTATTCCAAGGTAAGCATTTGTATAATTGCCATCATGCCTGAGTGCTTCATACCATGGCTCTAATGCTTCCTCATATCTGCCGTCATTATAAAGTTCAGTTGCTTTATGGACTATCTTTCCAAAATCCGTTTCTTCAAATATTGTAACATTATTCTTCATACCATCTGTTACATATATCTTTCCCATGCTGTATTCAACAGCTGTGGACTGCAATGAAAAACCTCCAAGTCTGTCACTCATGCCGCCCATTATAAAAAGCAGAGTTCCTTCTTCATCATATTGAAATATTCTTCCGGTGCCTGTATCAAGGCAACATATTCTTCCCGAATCATCAACATCTACATCGGTAAGCATTGTTTTAAATTCAACATCGGAATATGAACTCTGTTCTGAATTATGATTAAACGGCAAATCGCCAAATATAATATCAAGTCCTGAAAAGAGATTATCTCCTGCTGCATTTACCTTCTTTACACGGTCATATTCAGATGTACCGGATTCTGTCACTGTGTAAACAAATCCTTCGCTGTCTATATCAAATCCTGTAATGCCGGCAGGTGTACTTCTTGCCAGACCGCTTCTCATTTTATCAGTTGAAAAGCGTTTTCTAAAATAATTTGTAATTGCCTTTGATGTAGGTTCAACAGCATTAGCACCATAATATCCTTGAAATTCTCCTGTGCTGCTAAAAAACGCAGCTCCGCTTGTTACATTATTAAGTACACTATATATATTGCCTTCTTTATCAGCTATAACTTTTTTAGGACTGAATGTTTCATTTTCATATACTGCTGAATCAGGTTTGTTTATACATAGTCTAACAATGCCATTTTTATCAACATAAAGAATTCTAGAATTTCCTGTATCTGCTATATACATACAGCCATTATCGGAAATAAATATTCCCTGTGGTGATGAAAGCTCATATTCATGCCCATTTTCATCATTAAATTTATCAAATTCTCTTACTGCTGATGTAAATTCACTATTTATTTCAACTATACGATTATTGCCCGTATCAGCTATATAAAAGTTGCCGCGTGTATCACAAAAAATATCAGACGGACCATTGAATTCTCCGCAGCCAAGCTCATTTCCACTAATTGAACATACTGCTCTGTACCCATCTTTTGACGGCACAGCTTCTCCCTGATTATTATAGTTGTAATTATAATTATTATTTCCTTCGGCTGATACATTAAATCCCAGTGACATAATAATAATACAGCACATAAGTGAAGTGATGATTTTCACTTTCCTCTGCATATACATAAAAGCCACATCTCCCCTATTCTTTTATGCCTGAATAAGCCATGGTTTCTATTACATGACGCTGTGCAATGATAAATATAACTGTCGGTGGTACAAGCATGAATACTGCCGCCGCCATTGCAACGCCTGCTCTTGAAAGTCCTGCGGATGCTGCCTGCTGAACTACTGTAGGCAGTGTTTTAAGCGATTCATCAAATATAACAGAGCCTCCTTGAATATTCCATGCTGACTGAAAGGCAAATATAACTAATGTCATAAGAGCTGGCTTTTGATTCGGCATTACTACCTGCCAGCATATTCTAAAAACACCCGCACCATCGACCTTGGCTGCTTCAATAATAGAATCCGGCATCTGACTTATAGATTGCCGCATGAGAAATACGCATATCGGTGACGCAGCTGACGGAAGTATAAGCGCCGCCATACTATTGACAATACCCATTTTTGCAAGAACTATATACTGCATTATGTAAATAACATTGCTTTGATAAAGAAGCGATATTACTATAATAGAATTTATAAGCTTCGCACCCGGAAATTTTACCTTTGCAAGACAAAATGCAATCATTGAGGAAAAAATGACCTGTATAATAGTAACAACAGCAGTTACATATATGCTGTTAAATACATACCTGGAAAATGGAACTGATTCATCACTGCATATTCTAAACATATTAGTATAATTTGAAAGAGTAGGCTCTGAAACATACAGCTTAGGCGGAAACACAAATATTTCCTGTACTGGTTTTATCGACATTATAACCGTAAGATAAATTGGCAGGATCATAAAAAGTGCAGCTGCAAAAAGCAGGATAAATACTAAAATATTGCCAAATCTTCTTTTCACTACAGGTTTATTAGACGCTTTCATATGAAGCTCTTTGCTGTTTGTGTTTCGTGACATATATTTATCCCTCACTTTTTATCAGTCACTATATTTGCTAAAAAACTTTGATGCAAGTCTGTTTACAAAATACATTATGATAAATAAAATCATACATATTGCAGAGGCATATCCCATTTCATAACGCACCCAGCCATAATCAAAAGCATGATTCATTATAGTATGTGCCTTGTAATCAGTACTTGGAAAACCTAAAAGATTTTGTGATACCTCTCCGGCTGCAAATGCACTGACTATCTGCATTACAGCAGCAAACATAAGCTGTGGTGACATTGCCGGAATAGTGATATAAATAAGCTCCTGCCATCTGTTTTTTATTCCTTCTATAGCTCCAGCTTCATACCATGAACGATCTATATTCTGAAATCCCGCACAAAGTGCAAGGAATCCTGTTCCAAGGCTCAAATACATTTGAACTACTATAGTGACAAAAAGCACATGATCTCCATTAGTAAGCCACTGAACAGGCGATGTTATAAGTCCTGTATCCAGAAGAAATGAATTTATATATCCATGTGCATCTCCGCTGAATATGATCTTCCAAACAGTATATACGCTTGACAGTGATGGTATATAAAATATAAGTGTAAATATCGCCCTGAATTTTGAACGCATCTGATTTATAAACCATGCAAGAAGAAAACAAAGCACATAACTTACAGGTCCTGTAAATATTGCCGAAACAAGAGTAACACGTATAGACTGTAAAAATATTTTATCAGACAAAAATAATGAGGCATAATTTGAAAGTCCGACAAATTCAGGAAACTCAACCATGTTGAAATCTGTAAAGCCTATAGGCAAAGACATAAGTACCGGAACAATCGTAAACAGTGTGAAAAACAACATAAAAGGTAATATCATTAAATATGCAGATCTGTTTTTCTTTATAGATATAAATATTCTGCCGATCTTGCCCGATACACTAATCAATGATCTCACCTCCGTTTTATACTACTCATTTTATACCACTGCTAATTTAAACTTTCATTTTTTCTTTTGATCTCATTATTTATATCTCGATTATACCACCTGAGAGTATTACGTGGGTTTTCTTTGTTGTTTACAGTTTCACGAAAGGCATTCATTATATTTCTTGTAACTGCATAAGATGACGGCAAGATCGGTATTTCCTGAATCTCTGCCATAGAACTTTCAAGTGATTCAAGTTCCTTTGACGACCAAGGCATTTGCTTTAATGTATTTAAATTTGCAGGTGCATATCTTCCGAGCTGTCCCATAAGGTTTTCTGTCTGTTGTGCATATTTTGTCTGAATATCAGACGAGCAAAACCACTTTATATATTCCCATGTATCTTTCAATTTTTCTTTATCATCATCTTTAAATACAACCGCACCTGAACCAGAAGAATTTACCGCATGGGAAATACTTCCGTCTTCACACAGTGTTCCGGGTATTGCTGTAAAGTCCCACAATCCGTTTATTTCCGGTGCAGCTGTGCTTAACTGATTGCAGAATGTATAATCCGCAATAACTATAGGATAATTGCCGGTGCGAAACTCACTGAAAGGATCATACTGCTGAGCAAGATTATATTTCGTATAAAATGATGTCCACATCTCAAAAGCTTCGGCAGCCTGTTCTGTATCAAAATTAGTCTTTGTTTTGGAATCATTATAATAATTCATGCCATTTTGCAGCATAAGAGCTGCAAAAGTATGTCCTGTTTCAGTAGCAGGTGAGATTTGATTTGTACTTTTTATTGAATTTACCTGAACTTCCGGCAACACCAAACCGGCAGACATATAATTTCTTTGCATTGCAGGAAGCATATCTATAAGTTCCTGCCACGTTTCCGGAGGTGATTGAATTCCAATATCACTAAGTATATCTTTGCGATAAAACATCATTGCCCAGCTTCTGTTTAAAGGCACTGCATATATTTTATTATTATATGTATAAGGCTCAAACGCATTATTAGTATAATCAACTGTCATTTCATCAAATCCGGACAGCTCTGATAAATCAGCAAGCAGACCACGGCTTCCAAGATTTACAGGCACTTCACCACTTAAAAACAGTGCTGCATCCGGTCCTTCATCTGCAAGAGCTGCTTCAACTATTCCGCCTGATACAAGCTTTATCGAAACAGCTTTGCCATATTCTTGAACAAATTCCGATTCTGTAAGTTCTCTTACTGCCTGTGTTTGTTCACGTCCAAGCAAAACCCAAACTTCTATAGGGTCAGAATTATTTATATCAGATGAATTGTCCACACTGCACAGTTCTGATTCATTACTTTTAAATGATGCTAAGAACTTTTTAAATCCATATGATATTCGTTCTAAAAAACCAACATCTATATCTGAAAATTCACTGTTTTTAGATGCCAATTCAATATAGTCTATTTCTAAAGGCTGTTCACGATAATTACGCATCCAAGAAGAGATCGATGATATACAATTCTTTATCTGAGATAGATAATCCGGTATTTTTATAGGCGAAGAAACACACTTTTCAAGAATCACTGCCATATTTTCAAACGCAGAGGCTTCTGAACCATGTTGTCCTGACAATGATTCTATATCTGACTGTATTTTTCTTAGTTCTTTGGCTATCCTGTCAAAATCATCAATAAGTCCCGGTACTTTTTCATGCACATAATAATCTGTATACTTATCCGGTGATGGACTTGTTATCATAACTATACTGCGATATTCTTTGTTAAGTTCATTTACAATATCCTCAAGCTCCTGTATATACTCGCCTATAGCTCCCGGAACAACTTCCAGTGTAAGTGTGTGTGTTTCGCCTGCTGTTAAATAGATATAAAGTTCCTTATTATCACTCGTTTTAACTTCAGTTAATTCAAAATCAGTGCTGTAATAAAATCGAACTTCCGACATATCTTCACATGGTACTTCACCGTCAATATAAATTCTGCGATTTGAAAAAAGTCCACGCATTTCTTCCTGACGTGCCTTTATTCCTATTTTATACCAACCGTCATTTGGAACAGACAACTTCCATGTGAGCATTTGTCCCGATTTTTTAAAATTTCCTTTTCCTATTGTATTATAAATAGTATGCCATGGGTCAGAAGGCGAAATATCCGCACTTGAATTGTCATATGTAGGATATAACGTCGGGTCAGATTTGTACTTCGCATTTTCACCTTCTATGCGAATCAAAGACCGAGGTGTATCATCTATAGATACACAAGCGTCTACAGATGCTGCATACTCTTCATATGTCTTATAATTTATGGGTCTATGCAGTTTTATATATTCTGCTTTTATTTTTCCTCTTTGAATATTCAGCTGCAATTCATGTCTTCCCTTTTCAAAAAAGAAAACCAGAGGTTTATTTTGTAATCCATCAGGATCTTTAATATCTGTTTTAAGCTCTGCTTCCTCCTGAACCTGAGTCGGTCTGAGTTCATTGCCGTTTTTATCCTTTTGAATAGGCTTTTCATTTTTATATATTTTATTTAATCTAAGTCTTTCCGCACTGTCAAACGGAATTTCTCCGTCTATCTCAACTGAAAATTCTATTTCTGCTGATGAATCATCGGTAGGAATATACCCGATCTCTATGCAATAAAATCCTGTATTTGAGATATTTACACTTCCGGAAATATTTCTATCGTCACGAATCAATTGAGAAATTGGTATGCTCTCTACCGGATATTCTTCGTTTTTATAGTCTTCAATATATTTTTCAAGATACTGTCTATAGGTTATTTTCTTTTCAAACAACAGAGGTTGATTTTCATCCTCTATTCTTGAATCTGACTCTATAATAATATTGTCTTTTGCCGAAACATAAAACGGCATCACATCATTTATGAGATTAAATGATGTGATAATGCTCACGATTGATATAACAAATCTTCTGCAAAACATAGATATTCCCGCCCTCTCTTCACTTCACAAAATATTATACCAAATTTGGTATATTTTTGTCAAGTTTGATAAGACGTTATCAATCACCGTTTTCACTTGCTCTTTTAAATGCCATTGACATACTTTTGTCCCAGTGCATACCATTTTCTTTCTTTTTCCGTCTTAGTTCCTTAAAAAAACTTTTAAGCAAAGCACTGCACTGTTCTTCCATAAAACCCTCTGTAACTTCGGGCTTATGATTATACGGAAAGGCAAACATCTTTTGAACGGAACAAACTGAACCGGATTTTTTATCATATGCACCAAATATTACCCTGTCTAATTTCGCATGAATGATCGCTCCGGCACACATAGGGCATGGTTCAAGTGTTACATACATCTCACTGTCAACTATTCGCCAGCCTCCCAGCTTTTTACTTGCATTTTCAATAGCCATAAGCTCGGCGTGTGCAAGAGGTGACTTATCACCCTCACGTTTATTCCAGCCTTCACCTATTATATTGCCAGTAGGTTTATGCACTATTACAGCACCAACCGGCACTTCTCCCAAAGAAGCTGCATATTCAGCAAGCTCCAATGCTCTTTCCATATAACATCTGTTTAAATCATTATTTATATTAAAACACATAATCACAATCACAAATAAAAATTATACGAATATTTCAGTAATCATAAGCATGCCCAAAAGTATCCATGCCAATATTAACGGCGTTTTAAACAAGCTGTACTTTAGCTTTTCCTTTATCGGAATAAATGTACCGTAATCTTTCATTTTTAGTGTCTTTCCTTTGAATGCAATCAAAATAAGACTTCCAGCTAATCCAATTATAAAAACAGAAAATATAAATGCCAACTCTAACTGTATGCCATTTACAGGCGGAAGCTCTTTAAAATAGAACATTGAAAAACTAAGCGTTCTGCCTATGATATGAACAATAATTCCGCCGATAACTGAACCGCTGTTCCATACACAATAGCCTGCTATAAAAAATATTACAAAGTTAATTCCTGCTGAAAATGGATTGTGCATTTCCACAGTAGCAATAATCGCAATAGTCAAAACCGCAAAGCTTACGCCTGATTGACGCATGGCTTGAAAAATTGCTCCGTGAAAAATCAATTCTTTCATAATAGGTACTGCAATCAGCTCAAAAACAAGCAGAACCGCTGTACATACATTATTCATACCAAGAGAAATATTGTAAATAGTATTTACATCATTGACAATAAATATATTAGTTGGCAGATAAACTCTAATCAGCATCGCAATAGACAATGCAACAAGCATCGTACTTACAGCTGCAAAAAGCGACCACTTATTTTCTACCTTCAAAGGATATGCAACTTTAGAAGGCATCTTTAGAACCCTTCGAACAAAAAGCAACGGCACAAGGAATTTCATAATTCCTTCAAATATAAATGTAGCTGCTACCGCATATTGATCACCATAAACCGAACTATCATGAAAGCTGTAGCTTATCTCTACACCAAAGCATTTTAATGTCAATATAAAAGGAAGCACAAAAACATTTTCTGCAAGTGCATATATATAAATAACTGTTGTTATAAGTTTACATATATTCTTAAGAGCAGATCTCTCGTGTTTTTCGGAATTTTCATTATGCATCCCAACTCCGTCTACATATGTATACAGTTTGCTTGAACGTTTGCCCGAAAACACAAATGGATTACTTTCACTGCATCTCCAATTACGGTATAGCTTGTTATATTCATCGCTCTTGACCGGTGAATCGGAGGCATACTCCACTTCGATTTCTTCATTTAAATTTGTGTAACTAATATTTTTCAAAATATCACCCTTCATTAAAATATAAAAAGCATTAAAAAATATATTGTTTAGTCGGTTTCACACATAAATAAATGCTAATTATAATTATTATAACATATACACAACAAATAATAATATAGTTTTTAAGTACATTTTATATTATTTTTTTAAGAATTATCAAAAAAGAAATTCATACCACTTAAAAAAACCTCTTGCAATTCTATATGAAATCTGTTATAATTAAATCAGCAAAGTTTTTTGCATACATATAAGAAGGGTGGAGGTGAAACACCATGGCATATAAAATTAATGAGTCCTGCATTTCATGCGGTACTTGTGAAGGCACTTGTCCTGTAGGTGCTATCAGCCAAGGAGAAGAAACATACAAAATCGATGCTGATGTTTGCGTTTCTTGCGGAGCTTGTGCAGATGCTTGTCCTGTAGGTGCTATTTCTGAAGATGAGTAAGTAAAAAAGAACCGCTTCTCTCTTTCTTTTTGAGAGAAGCGGTTTCACATTATACAAGCAATTTGATAAAAGCAATATTAGGAGGACAATTTATGCCAAGCAACTTAAAAAAGAACATACGAAAAGCATCGTCATATAATTCAATAATGATATTTCTATTCATTATATTCATTTTAGGCATAAGCTTTTTATCATCGTTTTTTTACTCAAATTTACCGGATTCTAATCCATTAAAAACAAGTTCCTTGTATACTCTTATTTTATACATAATTCAATATGTTGTGTTAATTCCATTATTGATAATATTATTTTATAAAACAAAACATGGAAAAGCTGCTCCAAAGCTAAAAGATTGTATATGCAAACCTAAGATGCCTGTTTCACAGATAATTAAATGGCTGTTTATCTCTTTGTTCTTTGTTTACGCTGCCTCTTTTATTTCAAATATTCTTTTCAATATCATTCAAATGCTAACCAATATAGAAATGCATCCGGCTCAAATAAATGCTGATAATTCATTACTTAACATATTTACAAATACACTTTCAATAATGTTCTTTGCTCCAATATTTGAAGAGGCGTTTTTCAGAGGAACACTATTGCGTAATTCTGCAAGATATGGCTCATGGTCTATGATTGTTGCTATGGGCATAATGTTTGGACTTTGGCACATAAATTACGCTCAAACTATATATACAGCTGCACTAGGTATATGTGCAGGCTTTTTGATAATAAAAAGCGGTTCAATAGTGCCTTCGCTGCTGCTCCATTTTATTATGAATACTATAGGAACAGTGCAAGTATTTATCTCAGGAAGTATTGACGCTGAAAAACTCACCTCAATGGATTTAAATTATATGACTGAAAATATAATACCTATTATGATTTCATCAATGGTAGGATTTCTTATAATTGGTATTATGATAACAGGATTGATACTTTTAATAATAGAACTTGCCAAGCATCATCTTAACGGATTTAAACTTCCATGTGAGTACACAGAAATGTCTGAAAAGAAGAAATTTGCGATATATTTTTCTTCTCCTATAACAATAGTTATCACACTTGGTCTTATAGGACTTACGATATATAACGCATTAACTTTATAAATTCTTTAATTTTAAATATAATATAAACATAAAGGAGTAATATAAAATGACTTCAAAAAAAATATTTAGTCTGCTTTGCTGCTCAGCTCTTATGCTTACATTTGCAGGCTGCAAGAAGAACAATAATACTGTAAAACCAGTAACTGAAGGCTCAGAAAGTACTGCTGTAACAACAACAATCGTTACACAAACAGGAGAAGTAGGCAAAGATGTCGAAATGGCTGATGTTGAAATAAATATAAATAAATTTTATAAAAGTAATTTTTATGGTGCTCAAGATGCCACTCTTTCAGCAGTTTTCTTTTTTGATGTAACCATAACAAATAATACTGACAAAGACATTGACGCAAATATGCTTACAAGTTTTGAATTTGAAGTAGACGGCAAGCCACACGATTCCGCAACACTTTTTGCAATAAGCAGTATCAAAAAACAATTTGGCGATGATGCAAAGTTTTTCTCCGATACTTTAAAACCTGGCGATACACAAAGCGGATATATATCAGCTGAACTTCCAGACAAATTTGAAACTGTAACTCTTAAATTCCTGCCGCTCGGCGGTGCTAAAAATGAAAGAGATGAGTCACAAGCTATAGTATACACATTTACTCAGAACGATTTTGAATATATATATATTGAATCTTATACACAAACCAGTGACGCTTCAAGCACCTCAAAAACTTCAAAGACTTCAACTATCTCAAGCACAAAAAAAACTTCAAAAACTTCAAGCAATGGTTAAAACGAATAAAATAAAAAATGACTGCCAAAGCCTTTAAAAGCTTAGCAGTCATTTTTTATATGACCAGACCTATAAGCCGGGTTCTGTCTTGTGTGACAATTTATCTACTCCTTACGTCGCCGCAAGGCTCTAGCCGCCATTACGCATGATCCATCGGGCAAATGTTTTGACCATACGTACCAATAGGCGTTGCATCAGGTAAGGTTTACATAGCAGTACAGTCTCCTGCACTCTGGTACGCTCTTACCGCACCTTTCCACCCTTACTCTTAATTAAATTAAAAGCGGTATATCTCTGTTGCACTTGCTCTAAGGTCGCCCTCGGCTGCCGTTAACAGCTACCCTGCCCTATGATGCCCGGACTTTCCTCATGAATCTCTCCACGCTGCCACACAGTCTGCTCATATATTATTTATTATACAATAAATTCAAGTTGTTGTCAATATTTTATTCACTGTTATTTTTACTACCCATTATTTTATTTGAATAGACTTTAATAACACACATTTTTACGTTTTTTCATTTTTAAAAGCAAAGTCGATTGCAAAAGTGATTGCAAAAAGCACTTGTAAAAAACATTAAAAATAATTCTATACTTTTTCTAAAAAATATATTATAATTAAAGGTGTCAAGCATATTGACAAAAATATTTATATGTGAGGTAATGTATAATGAAGACAAAAAGAATCATTGCGGCAGTATTTGCTTTTGCAATAGCAGCAGCAAATTTCAGCGTTACAGCATTTGCCGCAGAAGAAGAAATTCAAACCGATGTTTCAACAGAAGCAATTTCAACAGAAACAACTGTAGAAACTACTGCAACTGATGTAACTGAAACAACTGAAGCAGCCGAAGAAAACACTGAAACAACTACAGAAACAGTGGAAGATGAGAACACTGATGAAGACACGACAATCATAGAAGACGTAATAGAACCTTCTCTCATAAGCGGTGAGACCTTTACTATTGGTGATGAAAGTTTTACCGCTTCAATAGAGGACTATAAGCTTAAAATATATAATGACAGAGGCTTAGCATTTGAAAAAAATATTAGCCATTTTTCAATGATAGAGTCCATTGCTTTAAGAGTAGATGGAAATACACTTAATATTAAGGAATATGACGACTCAAGCAGATTGATTTATGATTATAATGTTAAGTATAACTCAAGTACCGGCAAATTTGGGGATATAAACAACGATGGAAGCGAGAGCTATAGTTTTAATTTTCAAGGAGTATCCTTCTATGCTAATATTACTCGTAAAATGATAGGTGACGATCAATACAATTATTTATCAATCTACTTTGCAGGCGGCAATCCAACTAGTATTCAAAATGAAGTAGTATGGATTGAATACGATCGTACAGGCGGATTTGCCGGATACGGACCTGCAACTTATATCAATTTTTCAGGTGATAAGCTTACTATTAGCCGTATCATTGACCCTTACGATTCGTCTAAAGACATACTTACTACATATGTTCTTGACAAAGAAACTAATAACCTTGTAAAATCAGGCTCAACATCTGATACTCAGGAAGTAACAGAACAGATGCTTATTGATAAATTTGTTGCTGAATATGGCGAAGAGCCATATCAGAAAGATTTTGGTGACTTCAATGGCGATGGAGAACTTGATGCATATTTCTATTTTCCTTGGAAACAGCATACATATTTTGTAACTATGAATAATATCATAGAAGTAACAAAAGATCATGATATTCCCGGTGCTGATAATGGACCAACTTTCTCATATTTTGAACTTAATGACGGCACAAAGTTTCGTTTTACTTCACGTACTTCTTGTATCTATGCTGGAGTTCATTCATGGATATACATCGATAAAATCAACAAAGACGGTACACTTTCCACTGCTTCCATCAATGGACAAGAATCTGTAGGTGCAGTCTCATGTTCTGTACCTTTTGGCAACACTGAATTCTGTAAAAGTATTGATACTAGCAATATAGATACATATTTAACAGTCACTGAAACCGGTATAACTCTAAAGTATTATGATGGAGATAAGGAAAGCATAACATCAACAAATTATACATACGACGCTGCTAACAATGCTTTTGTTGTGGCAGGTTCAACTAATAATTCCGGAAATAGTTCTAATGGCAGTACAAGCAGTATAAGCAGTTCGCCGGCTACAAGCGACAATTTCTCAGTAATTCCGTTTACATTATCAATTGCTCTTGTTGCCGGTTCAGCTGCTG
>CALESG010000062.1 GCA_937907215.1 uncultured Ruminococcus sp. | reverse complement strand
AATCCGCTAATTCATCACAAGACATTGTTATTTCTTTTATTTCTCTTTCGTCAATATTTAAATATTTATTTCCTTCACGAAACAAACATAAATTATCATCTATTGTAATATCAATAGGTGGAAGCCCACAACATAAAATAGCTTTCATTTCTTTATATTTTTGTCAATCAATTTTTTAAAATCTGGATACAGAACAAATATTGTGTATAGAATACATAGTATAATTCCAAACACTCTTATTTCACCATACCGACTTACAAAATTCATTATCTCTAAACCTAAAAAACACGCAGCTGTACCGCAAATCACACTAAGTGTGAAAGCTATTATTTTACTCTTCATCCAGCTTATCTACTTTAATACCAACATCTTTCAATAAATCCAACCCTTCAGTGTCGTGATACACTTCTTTATACACAACTCTTTTAATGCCGGCTTGAATGATAAGTTTGGCGCAATTAATACATGGACTGAGCGTAACATACAGTGTTGCTCCATCGGTTGAAGCTTGCCATTTGGCACATTTGCTGATAGCGTTTGTTTCAGCATGCAGAACTTCAGGTTTTGTCACAAGTTCACCATATTCATTTGTGTATTCACAAGAATTATCACGACCTGATGGTGTTCCGTTATAACCTTGTGATATAATTTGTCCTTTTGGTGAAACGATTACACAGCCTACTTTGTGTCTTTCTGCATAAGACAGCTTTGAAAATGCTTCAGCCATCTCCATATATGCATTATCATATCTAAGCTGCTTTTTATTTCTTTTATCAGTGCTATTCATTTTAATTATTTTTGTGCAGTAAATTACTTTTCAATCTCATCAAGGATATATTTGTATATCAAGAACAGGCAGAATACAAATAGAACGATTGCCAATACGACTGAGCAAAGAATAGCAATTGCAATGACGATAAGTTCGATAGGAGCCAATGCGATTGCTGCAAACAGGGTTAATAATACAGATAATAGTTTCATAGAGAATTAATATTTAGCTCTTTCAGTTCTGATTTTAATCTATCTTTAAACTCTGCTTCATCGCATTTGCCAGAAAGTATTCGCTCAATGTTTTCACTGCAAACCCCGGCAACTTGCATTATGTTGATGATTTCGTTAAACGTATCTAATGTATCCTGACTATATTCAGGATAATAGCCTTCATCTTCAAACTCATAACGCTTTATTTCTGTGATTTCAATAATTAAACCCTCTTTCTTGTCTTTGAATGTTGTAAATCTTTCGCCATCTTTCATACCACTTTCAAGACAAACAGTATCTTCATTGCTGTTATAGTAATTAACACAGCCATCATAAGTTTGAATAAAGTCTTCCTTGCATCGTATGGCTGATTCTGCAATGAAGCGATCTGGTCTGACCTTAATGCAATAGTCTTCTTTTAAAACCTTTTTAGGCTTTGGTTTTGTGGCATTGTAGATTTCCTCTTTAATCCTTTTTGCAATGTCATTAAGTTCGCATGAGATAGGATTATCAAATCCGTTTTTCATAATTAATTCATTTGTTTCCGAAGTCCGCCGGTATTTCTCCGTATAGCTTATTGTCCCATTTTACAACTTTTATTTGGTCAAGCCATTGCCCTCAGATATATCTCTGCTTTCATCAATTTTGAATTTCTTTTTCCTGATGCAGTTCTTTTATTTCTAAACCAGCTTATAGCTGTTGTACTATCAGAAAAAATAATCTTTGGCTGAAAATCGTAATCAATTATGTATTTCACTGCTTCTACTATTGCAAGAAATTCACCGATATTGATTGTTTGATTTCCAATATCCTCATAAAACAGAATCTCGCCAGTGCTCAAATCAACCGCTCTAAATTCTGTTTTTTTGTTTTTTATTGAATGAGCTGCATCAACAGCTACACCTTCATTTAAGTTTATCATCTTTCAAAAACGAAATCTGGATGATTTATTTTTTCTTTTTGGGAATTTGGCAACAACAAATACTCCATTGCATATTCAACCATCTTTATTTGTTTTTCATTCAGCATATCAATTGTAATAAATGTATTTGCCTGCAATAATTTTCTGTCCTTATCCCATTGAAGAAGAGCAACCCCGTCATTTAAAGGACTGAAGATATGAACCTTGTTGTAGAATACAGATTCACTTTCCATCCATACCATGTCAGGATTCCTCTTCATGTATATTGTTACAATATCAGTTATCGTTTTCGCACGCATAATCTCATTTTTAACTTTCCAATCACAGGTTCTGCAAAATCTTTCTTTGTATCTTTTGAAGAAGTGTGAGGTAAACTTGATTGTTTGATTGCTTTTTTGAAAAAATGCTATAGCACACTCGCCATTTTCAGTATTCATCATACCTATATGATGCGATGTCCATTCCCAATTGTTTTTCTTTTTACTTCCTGTATTTATATATACAAGTATGCCTATGTACCTGTTCTTTTTGTGACAAATACTTTTGACAAAATAACTGAATGGTCCTTTCTTTTCTTATTAAACAAACTGCACACATAACTTGATTCACTAAATTGTAATGTTAGTTTTTGTAATTCTGGTAAATCTAAATTATACTCATTATTCAACTCCTTTCCAGACATGCTTTCAACAAACATAATTGAACTGATCATGTAGACGTTTAACAATACACGCTGTGCTTATAAACTCTTCAGCTACAGTTTGCGCATTTTCAAGATCAACCCTGCTTCTTAGGAAATTAGCAATTTCTTGAATGTTTCTTTCACGTTCGTTTTTACTATTAGGCTTATATACAACCAATTTATTTCCAAATTTTATTTTGACAGAGTAATTTTTATTATTGCACGATGTAGTGATAGTTCCTTTAAATTTGATAATTGAAGCTGATTTTACAATAAATCCATTATCACCCCTCATCGGAATCAGGGTACAACTATACAATGTGTTTGGTACAATACTTTGAGAAATAGACGGATCTATAAAAACTATCTTCTTTTTCTTTTCAGTATCCCTACATCCCCTCCAGCTTCCGTTAGATTTGGTTACAAATCCATATAGTCTGTCCTCAACATTATCAAGACCCTTATAGAACTTAATATTTGTTTTTATTTTTTGTGCCATTTCCGTATTTATTTTTAATCAATTATAGGCATTAAAAAAGCCTTGTACCGACTAATAGTACAAGGCTTTAAAAAAGTTTTA
>CALESG010000061.1 GCA_937907215.1 uncultured Ruminococcus sp. | reverse complement strand
ATATTCGAGTGATGTTTATATGCATGGCGTAGATGATGAGCCGGATATTTTGCTTTGGGATTATACAAAGTAGGCATCATTCAAATTAAAATACCTTCAAAATGATCTGTGCTTCGAATTTACTGGCTTGGTTTATTTATTCAGTGGCTTTTTTATTATTTGAGTTTGTTTGTTGCAGAGAGTCTTCTCAAGATTTTCAAAGACAGTTTTAATAAAATTTTCACTGTTCTTGCAGAGTGCTTTTTGACTTTGCATTTTATAAATATTATTCCGGCAACGGTGTAAACAAAAAATCAAAGCTGCCCGGTTCGGCTCGTAGACAGATTTCCAGTATCTTGGCATAAAGCTTCAGCTTCCGATAGGTTTTTTTATAATCAGTGGGAAAAAATGACTGGTTCAGTAAAAATGTCAGCATGGCAACGATCATCTCTGCACTTTCCTGCGGCGTTTCCGTATAAACTGAACCATCTTGCACACCTTCCAGCAACAGCTGTTCCAGAATCGGCGAAACGGTCTGAATGGCAGTGATCATCATCTTACAATGTATCAGCATGTTATCCTGTACGTGAAGTGACAGGATAACATTTTTTTGACTGTCCTGAAATTCCTTGCACACCATAGATCGGAACAGCATTTGCACCTTTTCAAGAGTGGTATCGCAATTTGCTGTGATGGCAAAGTACTCCTGAATTGCGGAGGTGTAACTTCGTTCAATGACAGCATCAACAATGTCATCCTTGCTTTCAAAATAGTAATAAATACTTCCCTTCCCTATTCCGGCATTTTTGGCTATCATATCAACGGTAATATCACGGTTCGGTTCGTCCATACTGCACATCAGCTCTTCGGCTGAATCCAGAATGACATCAATTTTACTGTTTCGCTCGTACATACGTTTGTTTTCCTCCGTTCTTTTCAACATATGATTGTGTCCTTACCTTCCGGCACATAACGCCGTGTTACTGTACTATTATACCATAAACCGTGTCAATTTGCAAGTCAATCTTATGAAAAAAAGCAGTTGACCGCCGGTCGAAAATGTGTTATAATAAAAACAATCCAAGTTTCGACCGATGGTCGAAACTTAAAAAACGTATTTCGGGTTTCTCTTAAAAGGAGGGTATCATTATGCGGAAATTATTATTGGGTTCGGCAATTGCAGTAGGCGGTGCGGCTGTTTGTACAGCTGGTGCGATGACATTGTTCAACCGAACCATTCCACGTCAAGACACACTGCGTGTTGATCTCAATGAGATGGCAGATATGAACAAGTGGGAAGAATACAAAAAATTCATCACACCCAATCGTGAGTGGCTTATGACTCAGGATCTGGAACATGTCACACTGCTGTCTCATGACGGTCTGCGTCTTCATGCCGACTACTTCCCTGCTGAAGAACCAACTGACAAGATCGTCATCTGCAACCACGGTTATACAGGATGCGGAATTCGTGATTGTTCTTCAATTGCAGTGTTTTTCCATAAACTCGGCTATGATTGTCTTTTGGTTGACCACCGAGCACACGGCAAAAGCGAAGGCAATTATATTGGTTTTGGTATTTTGGACAGATATGACTGCCGCAGCTGGATCAACTACATTGACAGTCGTTTTAAAAGGAAAAAGCAAATCATCTTATATGGTATTTCTATGGGTGCAACTACTGTACTTATGGCATCTGGTATTCCGGGATTGTCAGACAGTGTTAAGGCTATTATCGCAGACTGTGCCTTCACTTCACCCTATGACGTATTTTCGCATATCTTAAAACGAGATTATCATCTGCCAGCATTCCCTATTATGAACATCAATGATTCTCTCTGCCGAAAAAAAGCAGGATATGGTTTTCAGGATTATTCAACACTGGATGCGGTAAGCCAAACAAATCTGCCGATTCTTTTTATTCATGGAACTGAGGATGATTTTGTCCCAACTTGGATGACACGTGAAAACTTCACACGATGCCGTTCTAAAAAGGAGCTTTTGTTTGTGGACCATGCTGCACATGGCGCATCGTATTATGAAAATCCGTCATTGTATGAGAAAACTGTAAAGGCATTTATTGCAAAATATGTTGCCTGCTGAAGGAGTAATTATGAAAGAAATCAACATTCACGGTGCAGTAATGCAGTGCTATCCGCTTAGTGCCGCACAAAAACTTCACCATTACACCATTCGCTACTGTCCGCCACAGGTGCTGTGTATCGGTACAGGTTTGTACATTCAGCAGGAGGTAGACTTTACACTACTCAAACAAGCCATTTACAAGGCGTATGATATGTTTGAAACAATGCGTCTACGCTTTGTACAGGATGATGACGGTACAGTGTACCAGTATATTCTCCCAAGCGAAGAGCGTGATATTCCACTGATGGACTTCTCACAGTGGGATGAAGAAAAGGCACATGAATTCCATTTGAACGCTACAACAAACCGATGAATCAAGTTGTGATGATAAAATTGCCGAATGGCTTCAACGGTATGTATTTAAAGGTTGACCATATGACAATGGATTCCAGCTCACTGATTGGCTTTAACCGTGCAGTACTGGAGATATACTGTGCAGAACGCTATGGTACAAATATGCCAAAGGAATTGAAATCTTATATTGCACAATTAGAAAAAGATCTTGCTTACGAAGCGGATTCTCCTGCCAAAAAGCGTGACGAAGAATTTTGGATGAAAGAAATTCAGCGTGATGAACCAATGTATACCGACTTTGCTGGACAAGGAAGACTGCTGACACAGCGTCGTGAAAATCAGAATCCAAATCAAAGATGGGCAATGATTATTTCAAAAAGTCCGGAAGCGTCTATTTCTGTTTACTCATTGGAAAAAGAAGCCTCTATGCGATTGATGAAATTTTGTGAGCTATACCATGTACCAATGGCAAGTCTGCTGGCTATGGGACTGAGAACAGTACTGTCAAAATTCAACGATGATGAACAGGATGTTTCCATTAAAACATGTGTTGCAAGGCGTGGTACACTCTCTGAGAAATTTTCTGGCGGTACAAGAGTTCACTTTTTCCCACTGCGTACCATTATGAATCCGGAAATGACGTTCTTGGATGGTGTACATATGATACAGGCAGAACAAAGCCGTATTTTCCGCCATGCAAACTTTGATCCAATTGAACTGACCATGCGTCGTACACAATATTGGAAGTCTGCACCGGGTACAAGCTATGAGAGCATAAGTCTAACATATCAGCCGCTGACAGTCAAACAAAATATTCAGGATATGCCGGATATTCCTTACAAAAGTTTATGGTACACAAATGGTGTGGCTGGTCAGCCTTTGTATCTAACGGTCATGCACCGCCCAGCGGATAATGGTCTGAATTTTAATTTTGAGTACCGAAAGGATGCTGTCACAGCACAGGAAATGGAGTATTTTTATTACTACCTTTGCCGTGTACTATTCCGTGGCATTGAAGATGAAACTAGAACTATTGGAGAAATTTTACAAATGATATAAGAGGAGGATTTATAATGTTAGAAAAGATGAAAGAACTGATATGCAATTATGTTGAGGCTTCACCAGAAGAAATCACAGAAAATGCACGTTTTATTGAAGACCTGGGTATGAATTCCTATGATTTTATGTGTCTGCTTGGTGATATTGAAACAGAATTTGGCATTGCTGTTGATGAAAATGAAATTGTAAAGCTCCAAACCGTTGGCGAAGCCATCACTTACTTTAAAACATTGCAGGATTAACGGAGGAAATGATGGATAAACATAAAATAAAGACATTACAGGATCTGATAACAGCTGCTGCCAAAGAGTATGGTGATAAGATATTTCTAAAAGAAAAGCACGGCAAAGATGTGATAGAAAAGTCGTTTAATACATTTTGTGAAGATGTGCAAAGGATGACTGCCTTTGTCAGCAGCAAACGCAGTTCAGATAAGCCGCTTCATGCTGCCGTCATCGGAGCATCAAGTTATGCATGGCTTGTCAGCTACTTTGGAATAGTCTGCGGTGGAAATGCCGCTGTTCCGCTGGACGCACAGCTTGGCTGTTCAGACATCTGCGAACTGCTGAACCGTTCAGATTCTGAAATTTTCTTTTGCGACAGCCGTTATGAAAGCATGATTCCGGAAATCCAGCAATCCTGTCCAAATGTACAAACATTTGTCTGCTTTAGTACAGACTTTGAAACTATTCTAAAAGAAAATGCACCGGCGGCATTTCAGCCTGTTGCACCACAAGCATTGGCTGCAATTTCCTACACATCCGGTACAACCGGAAAAAGCAAAGGCGTAATGCTGCTGAACAGCAATCTGATCGACAATGCTATGTGTCAGGATAACGAAAGTACGCCGGATGATGTGATACTGTCTGTATTGCCAATACATCACATCTACTGCTTTACTTGTGACATACTCTGTTGTCTGAGATATGGAGCAGAGCTTTGTCTGAATGACTCAATGCTGCATATTCCACAGAATCTAAAGCTGTTCCATCCAACCATTATGCTGATAGTACCTATGATTGCAGAAACGATGTACAAGCAGATTTGTGCAGCAGCAAACGCAAAGCCGAATATTCCTATATCAGCAATTGCCAATGCGGTATTTGGCGGCAGACTGCGGACTATTTACAGCGGCGGTGCCTATCTGCGTCCTGAGCTTCAGAAAGCGTATATTGACATGGGCTTCCAGATGGCACAGGGCTATGGCATGACAGAGTGTTCTCCAAGAATTTCTACAGCAGATCCATTTGATACAGCGTGTGACGGCGATGTTGGTGTCATTGTAAACGGCTGTCAGGTAAAGACTGTAGACGGTGAAATTATGGTAAAAAGTCCGTCTGTTATGGCTGGCTATTACAAAGATTCAGAAGCAACCGCAGAAGCAATTACACCTGACGGATGGCTGCATACTGGTGACCTTGGTTATGTAGATGACAAGAAACGTATTTTCATTACCGGCCGAAAAAAGAACCTGATAATTCTTTCCAACGGTGAAAATGTATCTCCAGAGGAGCTTGAAAACAAATTTGCTGGAACAGACTATATTGCAGAGATACTGGTTTACACCGAAGACAGTGTCATCTGTGCTGAAATTTTCCCTGATAATAACGTCTGTGCAGATTGGACAGATGAAGAATTGGCAGCGAAGTTCCATGAAACAGTGGATGCTGTAAACAAAACAGTGACATCGGCAAAGGCTATTCGCCGTCTGCGTATTCGTAAAATAGAATTTGACAAGACCACATCAAAGAAGATTCGCCGTAACCAAGCTGTACATGGGCAGCAGGTATAAATCAGAAAAATAAAAGGAGTATTACAAAATGACTTACGAAGAGATTTTTGCCAAAACAAAGGAATTGGTTCTTTCTCACGATGTTAATGGTTTAGAAGGCACTATTGCTGTACAAATAAACATTATCGGTGAAGGTGAAGGTGCTTTTTATATCGCACTTAAAGATGGTGTCGTATCGGTAGAACCTTATGAGTACTATGATCGTGACTGCATTTTCATTGTGACCGCTAAGGACTTTTTAAAAATGTGTGAAGGCACACTGAATCCGGTCAAGGCGTTCACTGTCGGCAAGCTAAAAATCAAGGGCAGTATTGAAAAGGCACTGGAATTTTCTAAAATTATTGAAGGTGTTCGAAAGCAGGGCTGAGTTTAAAAAATAGCATAGCAAAAAAGGAACGGTAAGCGTCTGCCGTTCCTTTTGTTTTTGGGAAAATTCAATGGAATTCTATTGATTAAATTGAAAAAAGCTTTATTTATTATAAGAGCTTGTGTCGTCTAAGTTGTACTGATACAATAATGTACATTTCATCAAGCATAGATCAAATACATTAATCCTGTCATCTTCACACAAATCTCCTGCTTTCCAGTTCTTCAAATCCGCATATGGAACATCAAGCAGCCATTTTTGCAGCATCACCACATCTGCAACATCAAACGCTCCGTCACAGTTGACATCACCCATTTGAGTACTGCTGTTCAGGTAATCTTCATACTCCGCAAACGAATAAAAATCTGCACCAAGCTCGTTTTGTTCACCATTAAGCTCTGTTAATCTGACAGATATCCTGCCATCATAATAGTACAGATCATATTCTCCATTTGCAGTTCCGCTGTAAATCATCGTATCGTCTGTTATCGGACAAGG
>CALESG010000060.1 GCA_937907215.1 uncultured Ruminococcus sp. | reverse complement strand
CAAGTTGGGGTAAAGAAACAGCACGTGAATACTCAGAAGAAGAGATCGCATCTGCACTTGCAGCACTTGAAAATGAAGAGAAGTTTGGCTTTATACTGCGTGCAAAGGGAATTGTTCCTTGTACAGATGGCAGCTGGATACATTTTGATTATGTTCCGGGTACACCTGACATCAGACGTGGAAGAGCCGGTACTATCGGCAGACTTTGCGTAATAGGTTCAAAGATAAATGAAGACGAAATAGCAAAAGTCTTTTTTGCATAAGGAGTGAATAGCATGGCTAAAAATCAGAATCCATCTCCGGATGTTCCTGTATATCTTTTTACAGGATTTTTGGAATCAGGAAAGACAAAGTTTATTCAGGGAACACTTGAGGATAAACGATTTAACAGTGGTGAAAAGACGCTGCTTCTGCTCTGCGAAGAGGGAGAAGAAGAATATGATATGTCATCATATCCATTTAAGAATATCTCTTTGCGTACAATAGAAGATCCGTCTGAATTTACACCGGAAAATCTTTCTAAAATGCTTGCTGAAACCGGTGCAGAGCGTGTTGTTATGGAATATAACGGCATGTGGCTTCTAAAGGATATGTTTAATAATATTCCGGAAACATGGGCGATTTATCAGGAAATGATGTTTGTTGATTCTACAACATTTCTCAATTACAATGCAAATATGAGAAGTCTTGTTGTAGATAAACTTAATACTTGTGACCTTGTTGTATTCAATCGTTTTTCAAAAGATTTTGACAAAATGGAATTTCATAAAATAGTTCGTGGTGTAAGCCGCAGAACCGATATTGCATATGAATATGAAAATGGACAGGTTGAATATGATGACATAGAAGATCCATTGCCGTTTGATGTGAATGCCGATGTTATTTCGCTTCAAGATACGGATTTTGCATTGTGGTACAGGGATATTATGGAAGAACCGCAGAAGTATAACGGCAAAACTATAAAATTCCGTGGTCTTGTGGCTATGGATCAGAAATTTCCAAGCGGAATGTTTGCAGTTGGAAGACACGTTATGACTTGCTGTGTGGAAGATATTACCTATTGCTGTGTTGTGGCAGAGTGGAAGAATTCTGCTGCACTTAAGAGCAGACAGTGGGTCAATGTAACCGGTACTATCGAAGTCAAAAGGCATAAGCTTTATCGTGGAAAAGGTCCTGTTTTAAAAGTTTCAGATGTTGTTCTTACTTCTGCACCGGAACAGGAAGTAGCAACTTTTTATTGATTTTTATTAAGTTCTAAAATTAAAACCCAAGCAAAGAGGTGAGGAAAATACTCATTCGTCTAAATGATGTAAATAAAATTTATAATGGTGAACTATTGCTCAGTCATATTGACCTGACCATTGAGGACAGGGACAGAATAGGACTTATCGGAGTGAATGGCTGTGGAAAATCTACCCTTCTTAAGCTTATTACAGGACAGCTGCTTCCTGACCATATTACAGACGGTGATGGAGAGATATCCTATTCCGGCAGCACTACGATCGGTTATCTTGAACAGATGAGTGGTCTTGACAGAGAAAATACTGTATGGGCTGAAATGAAGGGCGTTTTCAGTAAGCTTTTAGCAGCACAGGAAAAAATGAATGACCTTGCAAAGCAGCTTGATTCCGAGAACAGCACTATAGCAGAAGAATATCACCGATTGCAGAGCTGGTTTGAAAGCAATGATGGCTACCGGATCGATGTTAAGATAAAAACTGTTTTAAATGGTATGGGCTTTGGTGAAGAGTGCTATGATAGAATTATAAGCGGTTTTAGCGGCGGTGAGAAAACTCGTCTTGCCATTGCGAAGCTTTTGCTTGAAGAACCGAATCTTCTTATACTTGATGAGCCAACAAACCATTTGGATTTCAAAACAGTTATGTGGCTTGAAGATTATCTTAAGGATTATAAAGGTGCATTGCTTATAGTTTCACATGACAGATATTTTCTTGATAGACTTTGCACATCTATATGTGAGATAGAGCGTAAAAAGCTTACCAGATACAAGGGCAATTACACGGCATATACTGTACTCAAAGAAGCAATGAACGCAAGGCAGATGAAAGAATATGAAATGCAGCAAAAGGAGATCGCTAAGCTTGAGGATTATATAGCCAAGAATAAAACGAGAGCATCAACTGCAAAAAGTGCGCAAAGCCGTATCAAGCAGCTTGAAAAGATAGAGAGAATAGAAAAGCCGCTTGTTTATCATAAGCAGGCAAGAGTTCATTTTGAATATGACATAGATCCTCCGCAGCAGCTTTTGCAGGTTCAGGATATTGACATTTCAGTAGGAGAAGGTGCAAACAGAAAGACACTTGTGCCATCGCTTTCATTTGAAGTAAGACGAGGTGAAAAGTGGGGTATTATAGGTGACAATGGCATTGGCAAGTCCACTCTTTTAAAAGAATTACAAGGGATTCTTCCACATAATGGAAGAGTTAGGTGGACAAGCAATGTAAAACGTTCTTACTTTGAGCAGGAGAGTACTAATCTTGATCCGGCTAAAACCATAATGCAGGAGATACATGACCGTGTTCCGTCATGGACTGATTTACAGGTAAGAAGTCTTTTAGGTCAAGTTAGAATAACAGGTGAGGACGTTTACAAGCAGATAGGTGTTATAAGCGGCGGAGAGAGAGCAAAAGTTTGTTTTGCTGTTATGATGATCGAACGTGGAAATGTTCTTATTTTGGACGAGCCTACAAACCATCTTGATATTTCTATGAAAGAAGTAATAGAAGAAGCTCTTGTTGAATTTGGCGGTACGATATTATTCGTATCACATGACAGATATTTGCTTGATAAAGTAGCTGATAATATACTTGAAATCACAGAAGATGAGATAAGATTATATAAAGGCGGATTTTCAAACTGGCTTTCGGCGGAGCAGCAGCGTATTAAGGAGCAAAAGGCAATATCAAGTGAAAATAAACAGCAGCAGGCAGCTGAGAAATCTTCCGGAGATAAACCGTCATATCGTTCAAAGCAGCAAAGAGCAATTGAAGCAAAGCAGAGAAGCCGTAAACGTGAGCTTGAAAAATTATGCGATGAACTACAGGAAGAGCTTGAACACCTTACTGAAGAAACTGCAAGCGAAGAGGTATATACTAACTTTGAACTTATGCAGGAAAAATGCAGCCGTATGGAAGAAATAAGGCAGCAGACAGATGAGGCACTGGAAGAACTTATTCTTATTGAAGAAGAATTAGGATAAATAAAGTTCTGGGAAATTATAATATTAAAAGGGGCTTGTTAAAATATGGTCTTTAAAAAAGCAGCAGCGATTCTAATAAGCATTTCTGTATTAGGAAGTGTATTTACAGCCTGCAGCAGTAATGATAATAAAAATACAGAAAGTTCGTCTGATTCTGAATTTGAAGAAACAGTAAAAGCTGAATCCGGCAATGCTTACCTTGCATTTGCAGATGGTGAGTGGTATATTCAGTATTGGGGTAATAATACTGATATGCTTACATATGATGCAGGAGTTGCTGAGATAACCGGCAACGGTGATTATACAGTAAGTCTTAATGGTGCTACAAAAGGTATGCTTTATGATGTAACCGGTACTCTTAATGGCAAATATACACCGTCAGGCTGTTCATTCATGGCTGTTATTGTAAAAGACGGCTCAAAGCTTTACCCTGATATGTCGATCGATATAAAGAGTATACGTATCAACGGTGAAGAGATCGAGCAGATCGCTAAAAATTATACATCATCAGATGATGGTATTGAAATGAGAGCCAATATCTATAATGAATGGATAGAAGAGCCGCCTGAAGATGCACATACTTCCGAAGGCTTAGTTGATGGAAACAGTGAATATTCTGCCCGTATTATTGACAGAGATAAGATTGGGCAATGGACTAAGATAGAGGTTGAATTTACTGTATCAGGAATCGATGAGTGAAAGAACTTGTTCTCATAGGATTTGTGCGTAGATTTTCGAGCATAATTTTACTGAGTTCAAGACGAAAAAGTGAAAGC
>CALESG010000059.1 GCA_937907215.1 uncultured Ruminococcus sp. | reverse complement strand
ATCGTAGGTGAACACGATGTTATCTTTGCAGGACGTGATGAGGTTATTACCCTTTCTCATAGTGCTGCATCAAAGAGTGTATTTGCAGTTGGTGCAGTTAATGCAGCCGTATTTATCAAAGGAAAAGAAGCCGGTATGTACGATATGGCTCAACTTGTTGAAGCTCAAAAAGCATAAATTCAACTTTGAATCATAAATACAAAAAACTGCTGCACTTAAAAAGGCAGCAGTTTTTTGCAATGTATATTCTTTACTAAAATTACAATATTATTATTATATCATTAAAATGATACTGTGTCAAAAATTTAAAAAAATGAAAATTGATTTTATTATAATTTTGTGTTATAATCAATCAATAAAATAGAAAAATGGAGAATGCTTTATGAACTTTTTAAAGAAAAATATCATAGGTATTATTTTATGTGCTGCTATCGCAGGATTGGCAACTTTTATAGCCTCACTCAGTATAGGCAGCTTTTCATTGGAACTTATCGGTGCACCGGTACTTGCAATCTTAATAGGAATGTTGATAACATTTATTGTACCACAAGTTGCTAAAAGTGAATTTTTTGCAGGCGGAATAAAATTCACTTCAAAGAAAATTTTGCAATGGGCAGTAGTTATACTTGGATTCTCTCTTAATCTTAATACTATTGCACAAGTAGGCGGAAAAAGCCTGCCTGTAATTATTTCTACAATATCAATATCACTTATTACAGCATTTGTTCTTATGAAGGTTATGAAAATAAAAAAGAAAACAGCGTGTCTTATAGGTGTTGGTTCATCCATATGCGGAGGTTCTGCTATTGCAGCAACAGCTCCTGTAATCGATGCGGATGACGATGATGTTGCACAATCTATATCAGTAATATTTTTATTTAATATACTCGCAGCACTGATTTTCCCAACTCTTGGGCAGGCACTGGGTTTTGGTACAGAAGGCTTTGCAATATTTGCCGGAACTGCTGTAAACGATACTTCATCTGTAACAGCAGCTGCCGCAACAGCGGAGAATCTTTATCATACAAGCGGAATTTTGTCAGCAGCAGTAACTGTTAAACTTACAAGAACTTTAGCAATTATTCCAATAACCCTTATACTTGCACTTTATAGAACTAAAAAGGCAAAGTCAAATGGCAAAGAAGCATCATCATTTTCATTCAAAAAGATTTTTCCGTGGTTTATACTCTATTTCATTGCCGCATCTTTAATAACAACTATAATAGGAATCATTCCTGAAAACAGTTTTACTACATTATATAATGACAGTTTTGTTTCTGCTATGAAGTGGCTTGCTAAATTCTTTATAGCTATGGCAATGTGTGCAATTGGTCTTAATACAAATATTGTAAATCTAATTAAAAAAGGCGGAAAACCAATTCTGCTCGGTTTCTGCTGTTGGGCTGCTGTTACTGTAACTTCTATTTTAGTTCAGCACATAACAGGAATTTATACTACTAATTTATAAAAACAACTCCTGATCTTTTAGTTAATAAAGCTCAGGAGTAATTTTTTTACTTTTTAATTAAAATTTAAAGTTTTAGAGCGTGTTCAAGCCTTAGGAAAGCAGTTTTCACCGGGATATATCTCTCTTTTGCCAATCAAATTTTCTATGCGAAGCAGTCTGTTATATTTTGCTGTTCGCTCTCCTCTGCAAGGTGCACCAGTTTTTATTTGACCTGTTCCAAGTCCTACTGCAATATCTGCTATAGTTGTATCTTCAGTTTCACCTGAACGATGTGATACAATTGCACCATAACCCGATTGTTGTGCCAATCTTACTGCACTTATCGCTTCTGTTAATGTTCCTATTTGATTTGGCTTTATGAGAATAGCATTTCCTATGCCAAGTTCAATTCCCTTTTTAAGTTTCTTTGGATTTGTTACAAAAAGATCATCACCTACAAGCTGTATCTTGCTGCCCAGATGAGCAGTCAATTTCTGCCAACCGTCATAATCTTCTTCATCAGCACCATCTTCAATAGAACGTATTGGGTATTCTCTGCACAAATTATCCCAATAAGAGATAAGATCATCTGATGTGTACTCTTTCCCACTTTTTGGAAGATGATACATACCACTTCTTCCGCATTTCCATTCACTTGCAGCCGCATCAATAGCAATGACAAAATCCTTGCCCGGCTTATAGCCTGCACGCTCAATAGCCTTTAAAAGATATTCAATAGCTTCTCTATCGCCCATAAGGTCAGGTGCAAAACCGCCTTCATCGCCTACTGCGGTACTTAGTTTATTATCATTAAGAATGCTTTTAAGAGAATGATATACCTCACTGCACCACATAAGTGCTGTTGAAAAAGATTCTGCACCTATCGGCATTATCATAAATTCTTGTACATCAAGATTGTTGGCAGCGTGTGCACCGCCATTTAAAACATTCATCATTGGTACAGGTGTCTTTGACGCACCGAAACCGCCAAGATACTGAAAAAATGGTATATGATGAGAAATAGCTGCTGCCTTTGCAGCTGCAATTGAGACGGCAAGAATCGCATTTGCTCCAAGCACCGATTTATCATTGCTGCCGTCAAGTTTTATAAGGACTGAATCAACTTCAACCGGATTTGAAAATGAAAATTCTGTGAGTTTTTCACGTATTGTTTTATTTATATTATTTACTGCATTTCTTACGCCTTTACCGCCGTATCTTCCCTTATCACTGTCACGTAGTTCAAGTGCTTCAAACTTTCCGGTAGATGCTCCGCTTGGAACAGATCCTCTTCCTCTTGAACCGTCTGTTAAAACAACCTCTGCTTCAACCGTGGGATTTCCTCTTGAATCAAGTATTTCACGTCCAGATATTGACTGTATTCTCATAAAAAATACTCCTTCTAACTTTATTTTATTCTTATTATTTACAGTATTTATACTAATATTCCTATTTTTTAAAAAAATCCTAAAAGAAAATTGTATTTAATGGCACATTGACAATTTGTATATTATGTGTTATAATGATGATAGTTTGATAAATTATTTATAATATGGAGGATTTTTATTTTATGAAAAAGTTTTTGTCACCAATACTTGCGGCAACAATGCTTGCAGGAATCGCTTTATCCGGCTGTAATACTATGGATAAGTACTTCTCTGAAGATTATGTTTTAGGTGCTTTAGACGCTTCATATAAGGGCGACTTTGATAAGTATCTGGATACAACCGATGGAAAAAAAGAAGACGCACAGGAGCTTTATGATAATACAGTTGATTATTACACTGAAGTAATTGCTCAATACTGCGATGTTTATACAGATGACATAAGTGATGAGGTTCACGATAAGTATACTGAATTTACTAAAGAACTTCTTTCAAAGGCTGATTATACTATAGCATCTTCTGAAAACGGCAAAGAAACTTGCTATGTAAAAATCGTTATAAAGCCTATAAATATCCTTGAGCAGTCTGAAGATGATATAGCTGCGTACATAGAAGAATTTAATACATCTATAGAAGAAATCGGCGAAGAGATTGATAATTATACAGATGAACAATTCCAGGATTTGGAAGATGATTACGCTGAAAATATTCTTAATGTATTAAAAGAAAAATCTAATAATCTGGAATATAAGGATACAATCACATTTACAATGGAAATAAAGATTGACAAGGATGGTCTTTATTCTCCGGCAAATGAAGATGATTGGAACACTATTGATGATTATGTAATGGGAATTTATGAATAAGATATAATAAAAACGAGCTGTTCACCGGCTCGTTTTTATTTTCGTTATACAAAAAGAGGCTGTTGCAGAAATTTGAGCTGCAACAGCCTTTTTTTGTTATTTAATCTCTTAAACGCCATAGTCGACAGCTTGTTTATTTGCTTTCTGCTCCCATGGTAACAGCCTTCATGTTTACTTCGATAAGATTTGCACGTTTCGGCGGAATGCATTTTTCCATTGCCTTGCGTACAGTATCCATATCAAAAAGACCGCTTTCAACAAGCATTCTTCCCATAAGGATCATATTTGCTGAACCATTCATATTATTTTCAGACGCAATATTCGTTGCCGGCATTGCTATATATGTAATATCATCTCTCTTGCACTCTTCATCAACTATAGAGCTGTCGGCAAGAACAAGTCCGCCCGGCTTTACAGCATCAATAAATTTATTGAAAGACGGACCATTCATTGCAATTAGTATATCAGGATTTGCAACTAACGGTGAACCTATAGGATCATCAGAAATACATACTGAACAGTTAGCTGTACCGCCACGCATTTCAGGACCATATGAAGGCAGCCATGAAAGCTCTTTGCCTGCCATAAGTCCACAGTATGCCAGAATCTTACCGGTAAACAGTATGCCCTGTCCGCCAAAGCCTGCTAAAATAATTTCTGTTGTCATAATTACTTCGCTGCCTCCTCTTCTGCTGCCTTATCCTTATATACGCCAAGAGGATAATAAGGGATCATTTTTTCTCTTACAAATTCCATTGACTTATCCGGTGAAAGTCCCCAGTTTGTAGGACAAGTAGAAAGTACTTCTATGATAGAAAGTCCTCTCTTTGCAACTTGATTGTCAAATGCCTTACGAATAGCCTTTTTAGCTTCACGAATATGAGGAACACTGTCTATTGCAACACGCTGTGCAAGTGCCACACCGCTGAGTGTTGACATCATTTCACAAACACGTATAGGATAACCGGCAGTATCTGTATTTCTGCCATAAGGTGTTGTCTGTGTTACCTGACCCGGCAGAGTTGTAGGTGCCATCTGTCCACCTGTCATACCATATGTGGTATTATTTATAAAGATTATAACAATATTTTCGCCTCTTGTACCAACGTGAACAGTTTCAGCAGTACCAATAGCTGCAAGGTCACCGTCACCCTGATATGTAAATACTATCTTATCTGGATTTACTCTCTTTGCTCCAGTAGCAACAGCCGGTGCACGTCCATGAGGAGCTTCGATAACATCACAGCCAAAATAATTATATGACATTACAGAGCAGCCTACCGGAACAACGCCGATAGTATCACCTATAATACCCATTTCATCAAGTACTTCGCACACTAAACGGTGAACGATACCATGTCCGCAACCAGGACAAAAATGTGTAGGAACATCTAATAAAGACTTTGGACGGTCAAATACAACTGCCATTACTTTGCACCTCCTGTAATCTTTTTAATTTCATCGTATACTTCAGCAGGTGTAGGAATTACGCCGCCTGTTCTTCCAAAAAATGTTGTAGGTATCTTGCATTCTGTAGCAAGCTTTACGTCATAGATCATCTGACCCATTGACATCTCAACGTCAAGGATATTCTTGGCATCCTTTGCGGCTTCTTTGAGTTCATTTACAGGGAATGGCCACAAAGTCTTAGGACGGAAAAGACCAACCTTTATTCCTTCATTACGTGCTTTAGTAACAGCAGATTTTGCTACACGTGCAGAGGCACCATAAGCTGTTATAACAAGCTCTGCACCATCACACATATAAACTTCTGCATCAGTTTCATTTTCTTCTATAGTCTTATAACGTTCAAAACGTTCAAGTACCTTTGCTTCAAGCAGTGGTGCATCAAGGAAAA
Source organism: uncultured Ruminococcus sp. (assembly GCA_937907215.1). GTDB lineage: Bacteria > Bacillota > Clostridia > Oscillospirales > Ruminococcaceae > Ruminococcus_C. Next base: position 6,993 of record CALESG010000059.1, on the reverse strand, counting down.
GTGAGTTGATAATATGATGCTCACGCTTATTTTCATGACCACAAGCTGCCCAATCAGACTTATCAGGAAGGTCTGTTTTAGGCTCTGGAAATGTTACAGGCTCCATCATCTGACCAAGCAAACCGTCTGCTAAGATCATAACAGGTGTACGGTACTGATCTGCCTTATCAAATGCAAGTGTTACTGTATCAACCATTTCCTGAACTGAACAAGGAGCATATACCATAATATGAAAATCACCATGACCCATAGCCTTTGTAGCCTGGAAATAATCAGACTGTGCCGGCTGGAAAGAACCAAGACCCGGACCACCTCTTTGTACATTAATAATAACTGCCGGAAGGTCTGAACCTGCCATATAAGAGATACCCTCTGCCTTCAGGGATACACCCGGTGATGATGACGATGTCATAGCACGTACACCAGTTGATGCTGCACCCAAAACCATATTGATTGCAGCAATTTCTGATTCTGCCTGTAAAAATACGCCGCCTGATTTTTCCATACGCTTAGCCATATATGCTGAAAGCTCTGTCTGCGGTGTTATTGGATAACCAAAAAAGCACTTACATCCACAACGAATAGCAGCTTCTGCCAATGCTTCATTACCCTTCATAAGACTTCTTTCCACGATAAATTCACTTCCTTTTATTTCTCAATTTTTATTGCACAGTCCGGACACATCATTGCACACATCATGCATGATATACAAGCGTCCTGGTCAGTGCAGACAGCAGTAAAATAACCCTTTTCGTTACGCTTTTCCTTTTGGATAGCAACAAGCTTTTTAGGACAAGCAGTTACACAAAGACCGCAGCCTTTACAGCGTTCAAAAAGAACCTGCATTTTTTCCATATATTCTAACCTCCTTATGATATATAAATCTAAATATAAATCCTAATCTTCCCACACCGGTTTAACATAAACTTTTACCGGTATGCCATTCGGTATAGAAAGACATAGATCATCTCTGTATACAGTACCTGCAAGAGGCAATTTAGCCTTTTCAACAATATCCTGTGCATAATCAATACTATGAAGAACAGTTTCCTCAGTAGTTTCACGACCAAGGTTGGAATTGTTTATGATTCCAGTATGCTTCATTTTAGATACTTCTTCTATCTCATACATAAGATCTAATGCTTCTGATGGATCTTTTGTAAGATACCTGTAGCAGTTTACAATATAAAACATATCCAGATCGTCTTTGTACTGAGAGAGTGCTTCTGCATATCGTCCAAGACCTATAGCGCCGGCATCATCACCGCCCACATCTATTATTAAATATCCCGGTTCATATGCCATTCTTTCAATATCAAATGATATTGCCGGAATATCAAGGCTTGTATTGGCATACATGGATGCAGCAAGAGTCACGCCGTTTTCTTTAAAAAGTTCTACAAAGTCCGCCGTACGGAAATACGGGTTGACAATATCGAAATCAACTATAGTAACTTTCTCACCCTTTTGAGCAAGCTTTATTGCCTGATTTACAGCAAAATTTGTCTTTCCGGAACCATAGTGACCGGTTATTATTGTTATCTTTTTCATTTACTACCTTCCTTTTTCCGACAGCATTTTACCATGCCATATTATTATATCATATTATATTTTAAAATGCAAGTGCTTTTATAAAGGCAAACATCGGAAACCAAAATATTCTATAGCATTTTAAAATTAAAAATCGAAATATAAAAATTCTTGACAACAGTACAATAATAGGTTATAATAATTTTTAATGCAGATATTATTTGTTTGATCTGCCGGAGAGTTAATGTGGTTAAATTTTTAATCAAAGGTTCAAAAAATCATGAAAAAAATCAAAAACATTCTCGAAAAAATACTGCCGTCATATTCGTACATCCCATTAGCAGCTATGCTTGTATTTAACTTCATTGCTTATTTTGGAACACGGTTATTTACAACAGATATGACACACTATTCAATGTATACCGTGATTGACGATGCGATACCATTTTGTCCTGCATTTATTTCTATTTACATACTTGCATATGTACAGTGGATCTTAGGGTACATTCTCATTGCAAGAGAGAATAAACATATTTTTAAATGGATAGTTGTAGGTGAAATTATCGCAAAAGCGATAGCATTGCTGTGCTTTGTTTTTATTCCCACCACTATTTCACGTCCGGAAATCACTGGCACAGATGTATGGAGCAAACTTACACATCTTATTTACACTACAGATGCACCGGATAATCTTTTCCCATCTGTTCACTGTCTGGAAAGCTATGTATGTTTACGTGGTGCTTTATATCTGAAAAAGCCAAATAAAATATATAAATATATATCCTTAATATTCACTCTGCTTGTCTTTGCATCTACTGTTTTTGTAAAGCAGCACGTAGTGCTTGATATAGTAGGTGCTATATTTGCTGTTGAAATAGGTTTGTTCATATCAAAAAAATGCTGCAAGTTAGGCAGAAATATTTAAAACTTATTCTCATTTATAATTCTGCAATAAAAATCTGCTCTGTATTTTTCAGCAGCAGATTTTTATTATATATCTTATCAAAAATTTTTTAGCAAACACATAAAATCAAAAAATTGATAATAATACTATTAGCATTAGATAGTAATAGTATTAGAGAAATATATAACTTTTTGTATGAAAGGAATTTCGTAAAATGACATCGAAAAAGGCAAAGCTACTCACTATTTTTATAATAACAGCTTCTCTTTCAAATATGTTTGGCTGCTCAAGAATATATAATGATACTGATATTTTAACTGATACTTCAACAGGTGAATATATACATACTGATAATATAGAAACTACCGATAATACAACCGTTACTGACGCAGCAAATATAAATACTGATATTGCCCACACAACTGACAATAATAAAAATAATGATAATAATAATACTGACAATAAAGATATACCTTTTATGGAGGAACATATGAAATTTCAAGGAAGACATATTTTTGAAAACAATATAGAATGGCTTGTACAAAGCGGAAGTTCTGCTGAATTTGAAGTAACAGGAACAAATGTTTCTGTTACAATAGCAGGCGATTCTTCTATATATGGCACAAGCAGTGATTACAGACCACGGTATGCAGTCTATGTAGATGACGAACTTATACGTGATAAAACAATATCCGCACCGGAAGAAAATGTTATATTATTTGAAGAAGGTTCTCCACGAACAGCCAATGTGCGTATTGTAATGCTCTCGGAAGCTGTATATGGTGCAATAGGCATTAAAGATTTAAACATCTTGGGCGGTGACAAAGAATCTATCACACCTGCACCTGAAAAGGAACTTGCAATTGAATTTATCGGTGACTCTATAACCTGCGGATACGGTGTAGAAAGCAGTGAGGGTTCTGAATCATTCAGCACATCTACAGAAAATTTCTATAAGTCATATGCATATATTGCAGCCAATGAATTAAATGCTGATTATAGCGTAACGGCATACAGCGGATACGGCGTTATTTATGGCTGCTGCTCAGGTGACCCAAATCCCGATGAAACCTTGATAAAATATTATGACATTGAAAGTCAGTTTGAACCATATAATAAAAAGCATGACTTTACTAAAAGAAAAATGGATGCTGTGGTTATAAATCTTGGCACAAATGATACTTGCTATGTAGATAAAGATAATAAAGCATCCTGCGATGAATTTACCTCGGGATATATTGCATTGCTTAAAAAAGTACGCAGCAACAATCCGGATTCTGTAATAATATGTACAGTTGGTCTTATGGGCGGCAATGAAAGCATATATCCGCTTATCCAAAATGCTGTAAAAAAACTTGATGACGATAAGATAATATGCTTTTTATCAGAGCATCAGGATATTGACAAAGACGGTGCAGGTGCAGCATGGCATCCATCAGAAAAAACTCAAAAACAATATGGTCATATTGTAGCCGAAGAAATAAAAAAAGCCCTTGACGAATGCAGGTAGGCAAATAAATTATAATAAATTATAAAGGTGATGTCTTTTTATGCTCACAAAATTTTTAGTAAAAACATTTATTCCCAAGAATGCAACAATATCAAAAACACGTGCTGCATACGGCTCACTTTCAAGCATTACCGGAATAATTTGCAATGTATTTCTCTTTATAACAAAATATGCTGCCGGTGTTATATCGGGTTCTGTTTCTATTATATCTGACGCTTTTAACAATCTTTCAGACTGTGCAAGCTGTATGGTAGCACTGCTTGGCGGACTCTTAGCCTCTAAACCGGCTGATAAAAATCATCCGTTTGGTCACGGCAGAATAGAATATCTCTCCGCCATGATAATCGCTGTCTTTATAATGCTAATGGGATTTGAACTGCTGTCTGATTCAGTGTCAAAAATCATTTCACCGCAGGCTGTAAAGCCTTCTGTTGTTGTATTTATAATCTTGGCATTTTCAATTGCAGTAAAACTTTGGATGGCACTTTTCAACACACATCTGGGTAAAACTATAAATTCATCGGTCATATTGGCTGCCGCTAAAGATAGTAAAAGTGATATTATCGCTACTTCCGCTGCTCTTATATCACTGCTTACTTCTTACTTTACATCACTGCCTATAGATGGAATAGCAGGTGCTGCTGTTTCTGTTTTCATTTTAAAATCAGGCTTTGATATTATTCGTGATACAATTGACGATCTGCTTGGAAAACCGGAAAGTGCTGAAACTGCCGAGGCAATAAATAAGCTGATAATGTCAAATGAAAAAGTTCTTGGTGTCCATGACCTTATGATACACAAATACGGTCCGGGAAGCAGCTTTGGCAGCTGTCACGTTGAAATAGACGGAAACGAAAACTTTTGTGCTGTACACGAACTTGTAGACCATATAGAAAAACAGATAGAAAAAGAAATGAAAATAAATATGACGATCCACATGGATCCTGTCGATACAGAAAATTCCGCTTTACGCAGCTATAAAGAATTTACAAAAGAACTTTTAATAGGTCTTGATAAAAAACTCACTTTACATGACTTTAGAGTATCTAAAAATGAAAGCTGCACTTATATAAATTTTGATTTAGTCGTACCGTTTAACTGCGGATATAAAAATGAACAGCTCCAAAGCATAATAACCAAGGAGCTGTCCGATATAGATCCGCTTTGCAAAGTTGAAATAACGTTCGACCGAGATATGACTGATTGATATATCAGAATCACAAATCATCTGCATTATGTTCAGTTTCCTTTGAATAGAGCTGTATTATCCGCAGCAAAGCGGATATAGACAGCTCTTTATTTTTTTCATAATACGCAAGGCATAAACGTCTTACGGTTATAAATGCCTTTACCATAATAATGCACTCTCCTGCTGCGTCACCATTAAACGCAGCTCTAAGCCAATATCGATTCAGATAATAAGTGCAAAGCCTTTTGAAAACATTTTCAAAACTGTCAATAACACTTCTGGATTCGTCAAACTTAGATGAATTAAAAGGCTCTTCACCAAGAGCAGAGGCATCTTTTAAAGACTGCTTGAATTCATCAGTCAATATTTCTCCGCTTAAATATCCATTTAAAATATTACTATAACTTAAGTCCGGAATATCTTCTGCGTTAATATCATTAAGATATACAGATGAATATTCTTCTTTATCAATGCTCTTCTGAACGGAAAAAGCATATTTCAAACATTTTTCTATTATAACAGGAAGAGGATCTGATGTATCCCATATCATATCAAGCATTCTACGGCGTGAATCTTTTAGAAGATCCATAAGCTCAATGTCATAGCATATTTCATCATCAGGAATATCATATGTATACTCTATATAAAATGGCTCTCTGTCGCCTAAAAGAATAAGCCTTGCAGCTTCCGGACAGGATAACGACAGATCATGTTCTGCTATATCTCCGTGATCCTGCACTGCCCTTGGATATTCCCTGCAAGTATTACACAAAGCATCTTCGCCAAGAACTCTGTGTATCTCGCAAAGTCCGCTTTTTTCAAGAAAAGGACATCTATCATCAATAAGCTTAAATATTCTATCGCCGTCACTGTCTGTCATCATAGAAGAGCGAAGCTTTTTTCCTATATCTCCTGATGTTCTTTCATATTTATATGCCGATTCATCATCTACAACTATTTCCCACTTTTCACAACAGCTGTCGGTACATTTATCAGCAAGACAATGAAAGTCTTGATAATAATCCGGATAGATATTCACTTGTTGCAACAGCTCTCACCTCACAAATTTATCTTTGAAAGCACCTGTCCTATAGGCTCTCTTATACAAAGTTCGGCTGATTCATCCATTGACGTAGCATCACGATTAAGGATAACAAGATGATCTCCTCTGAAATATCTTACAAAACTTGCCGCAGGATATACCGCAAGAGATGTACCTCCTATTATAAGCATATCAGCTGTACAGATAGCATTTACAGAACGTTCTATAGTATTAGAATCAAGCGATTCTTCATAAAGTACTACATCAGGCTTTATCCTTCCGCCGCAGCTGCAATATGGTACGCCATCAGAATTCAGCATATATTCAGCATTATAAAGCTTTCCACATTTTTGACAGTAATTTCTATGCACACTTCCATGCAATTCAAAAACACATTTATTGCCTGCCATTGTATGCAGTCCGTCTATATTCTGTGTGATAATTGCTAAAAGCTTACCTTTCTCCTCAAGCTCGGCAAGCTTCTTATGTGCGGAATTTGGCTTTGCATCAAGGCAGATCATTTTATCACGATAGAATTTAAAGAACCATTCGGGATTTCTTTCATAGAATGTATGACTTAAAATAGTTTCGGGAGGATAAGGATATTTTTGATTATAAAGTCCGTCCTGACTGCGAAAATCCGGTATGCCGCTTTCAGTAGAAACTCCTGCTCCGCCAAAGAAAACTATACGATTCGATTTATCTATCATATCTTGCAAAAGCTTTATTTTATCATTTTCCATTCGCTTATCACTCCTGTAATTATTTAGAACTTGTTCTCATAGGATACTGCACGCATCTTTTCGGCAAATTTTACC
>CALESG010000058.1 GCA_937907215.1 uncultured Ruminococcus sp. | reverse complement strand
TTCAGACTTTTTTGAGACTCGCTGCGGCGTTTTGAGTTTTGCGGAATCAGGATATTCTCAAAATATTTTAAATTTCCCATTCTAACACCTCAAAAAACTTTTATCTTTGTAATGCACTCGCTTGAATTAAAGGTATGTTCACCACTTCTTACCCTAAAACTTCCGCTGGAAATCTTACTTGTTAAATTCACAATAGCCGCCGTTGTCATGCGATGTTGTAATAACATTGTTATTTCATATCCATTGATCGTTTCTTTAAAATCTTCCGCTGTAAGCTCTTCCTCATATGGTTCAGGATAACCTATTAGCCCGGTATCAGGCTGTACCGTGAAGTTAATGTTATCGCCTTCTTTAATATGACGTGCGTATATCTGACCTTTGTTTACATATACTGAAATGCCGCATACCTGAGCATATTTTTTGATGTTTCCCATTAAATCGCCGTCTACAGTCTGGTCACTCGTATATACATAGTCACGCCGCACTTTATAAACAGCAACCGGAATCCCGGTTTTATCTATAAGACTTTTCAAAATCTCACTTGCTTTTGTATTGCTTGCGAATGTTAAATTTTCAACACTTTTTTGTGTAACATCATCAATACATCTTATAGTAGTTACTTTGTCCGCTCCATCATATTTTGTTGATATTTTTGTAATGAATCCCTTAAATACTATGCCGGTATCGTTCTTATAACCGGCTTCTACAGTTATACTTGCTTTAGTTTTCAGCTCGTTTATTGTTTGTGCTGATAGATTGTAAATAATTATCTCCGCTTCATTTGCTTCCATATCATCATCAAACGGAATCGAAAACTCAATATCTAAATCATTAGAGCTAATAGTTATATAACCACTTTTTATAATCGCTACGCTTCCAAAAACACCATTTGGAGTAACGTCATAAGCTTTCAGAGTATCTGCCCAATTTTTAGCAGCCTTTATAACTTTGCTTCTAATTGTTCTTTGTCCGGCATCTTTTATTAAATGGCTATTCATTTGCATCACCCATATTGTTTACTGATAAATAGACAGTGCGGTTCAGGTTATCAAATGTCACACTGTTCATATCACCGCTTTCATCTATCGGAATAATTTCAAGTTCGGGATATTTTCCACAAACATATGAATCATGCCATAGCGGAACACCGTAAACCAGCGGTTCGCCATAGCATATTATTTCTCCATTTTTTTCTAAAGTTAAAGTAAACATATCGGCAGACGCATTATAGTTCACTGTGATTGTAAATATTTCATCTGCAAGCGATATGTCAAACTTATAGGGCACTAATGATTTGGTTATTTCAATTCTATCTAACATAAACACCCTCCTTATTTCTTGTACCCCATTAACAACTTTGAACCGATTTTTAAAGTGGTGGGGTCACCTTTTTTGGAAAAACAAGTCGGATTATTATCAACTACCCACTGCACACTTGTTCCTAACGATTTATAGCTGCCGTTTACTAAGCCATATACAGTATTTCCTTGCTTGACGGTATGATACACCGCTTCACCATCACCATTTGAAATTTGTTTTGTTCCTTGTGCTGTGATTGCTTTTACCGTTGTGTCACTACGCACTTCAATATCAGCTTTATCGCACCAACCATATACCATTCCAACATCAGTGGATTTCAAACAATATTGATGTATAGACCAACTCGCAGTACTAATTTTTTCAACCTTGCAAGTGCTTCTGTTTCTTGTTACAGTAGCTTTTTTTGCATCTGAAGAAATGTAGACTGAACCGCCCTTGAATATGACGGTTGAGCCTACTTCTATTGTTTCTTGATTAGGCGTTGTCGGCACTTTGGTTTCCGTTTCTTGACTGCCTGAATCAACCGGAGCTTTGTATGATGGTTGTGCAAATCTGACTTCTTTTAGCGTTATATCAAATTCACAACCCCCAAAAACTGTATTGGGGTGGCTGTGATTAAATGACTGAATCTGCATATTAGAAGCGATATTTCGACCGCTGTATTTTACCAGTGAACCGGATCTCATAAGCTTTTCAAGCGCTGAAATTATTTCACTTGCTTTATAAAATCCGGCATCTACGATCATACCGGATATATCTATCGTCTTTGGATTAGGTTTTACAGTGTCAGTTATAACAATACCACTTTCAACAGGGTGTGTTGAACTTTCGACACTTGTTTCTACTTTTTCATCTACTACATGAATATAATAGTTGTTGATTAACGCCATTATCACACCTCCCTCACTACAGCAGTTTTATCTTCATACTCAGAAAACATTTCATCAAATGCTTCTGCGATCCATCTTTTCACTTTTCTTGCTAACGCCCTATCATCATTTGTGCCTGAAATTGTCAAGTTGAATTGCGGCGAAAAAGTTGAATTTTCAACTGTAGTATTACTTATACTTGATTCCGGATTATCTGACGGCGTGTACTTACTGGTGTACAGAATCGAAGTGTTTGCAATTTCAAGCGCCATTTGTTTAACTTTTGGCAGCGATTTTTCCATTCCGACAACAGTACCCATACCGGTGTTATAACCGCTGTCTTCTGTAACTCTTGACGGTGAATGAATATCAAGCGCACGGTTAATGGTATTGGAAATAGAATTTGCGATCTGATTTGCAGTGGCTATTACTGCACTGCTTGCACTTATTAAGCCACGGTTAAGACCTGACATTATATTAACGCCTGCACTGTACAAATTCACATTTGATATAATTCGTACAATCGAATTCATTGCCGACTGTGCAGAACTTATCATTTTGCTTCCGGCTTGAGTAAACGCCGACACCATTCTTGCACACTTAGATGTAAGTGTTGATACACAAGAAGAAAGTGCTCTTGTAAATGTGGCAGGAAGTTTATTGAACTGTTTCATAAAATTCGCCACGGCAACGCTCAGTGCACTAAAAGTTTTTGGCAAACGCTTTGCACTCTCACTCAAAACAGTCATCGCCGCAGCACATGCTCTGATCATTCCTGCAAGTAATGTGAATCCATTACATATTCCTTTCACGGCTCCAAACGATGTCAATAAGACCGCTGACAATAACGTGAATCTTAAAACTGCATTTGCAACAGGGGCAGCAATTGCCGCCAAAGCCGGTACAATCATTCTAAAAGCCCCTGCCAGTCTTTGACACGCCGGAACAAGCATAGTAAATGTATTGATAAGCATAGTCGATGTTGTCAGAATCAACATCATAGTCATGGCAATACCTGTTGTCACAACAAGAAGCCCTGTCATACATGCGAGTAAAGCAGCTGCTGAACCGGCAAAGACTGCAAATTCTGCAACAAGTGGCGTAAGTGCTGCAAGCAGTAATCCTGCCGGCACTATCAAATCACTAAATGGACTTTTCAACTTTTTCATTGCCTTTGCAGCTGCAATTGGTAAGGTAGACAATGCGTCCAATACAGGCGGTAGCATTGTCATTGCCACTGCAAAAATCATTGACATCGGAGCTAATACCACCATAACAGCCATAAGAGCTGCCATTGCCGCTGTAAACACAAATGCCATCGCCATACTTGCGGTAAACGCTCCCGCCAACGGCAGTGTAGCGGCTGTCAACGCTAACAATGAGGGCGTTATAACTTCCAATGTTGGTACAAGCGCTGTGAAACTTTGTGTCATCATCGTGGCTGACATCGCAATCATCATCATTGCAGCAGGCATCATCACAAGTACTGCGCACAATGCTGTTGATAATGCGGTTGTAAGAATCAGTACAACTGTTAAAGCAGTTATTGATGTTGTGAAAACGAGAGCCGCACCTGCCAAAGCAGTAAACAAGGCCGTTAATGGAGTGATCGCAGCCGTAAACGCCAATGTCGGTGCAACGAGTGATGTAAATACTTGTCCAAGCGGAGTAAGCGCCGTCATGATTATTGTTGCAGTCACAGACAGCATCATGAACATTGCGTTTAATAGAGTAAGTTGTGTATTCAATAAAGTTACTGTCACATTCAAAACAACAATTAGTGCCACTACACCCGTTAATGCAGCAAGGAACAATGCAGTCGAAGCTGCCAGCAAAGTGAAAGCCGCAGCAAGCGGTGCAATCACCATGAGTAAAGCTCCAGCCGGTGCTACAAGTGCAAGAAAAGCTGCGGACAAAGGTGTAAGTGAAATTGCTAATTGTAGAGCGGCAACAGAGATTGTGGAAAACGCTGAAATCAATATTGTGACTTGCGCATTAAACACTGAAATCATCATCACTAAAGCTGTCATGATCGCCAAGATTCCTGTGATAGCAGCTAAGAAAATTGTTGCCGATGCGGCCAGCACTGCAAAAGATGCAGCTGATACTGCTACCAACGCAGCGAATGCAGTAAAAGGTGCGGTTGCAGCTATCAACGCTGCACTCAAAGGCAACAACGATTTGGAAAAAGATTGAATTGATGGAAGCAACGCCGAAAATATCGAAGGCAATGTATCAGCTACAGATGCAAAGGTAGTAATCATTGTTGTCATTACTGTAAACATTACAGTTATGACTGTAAATGACGCCGCAATTATCGTCAGCGCAGTTGCCACCACCATTAACCCTGCACCAAGAACGGTAGCTCCTGCACCTGCAACAAGTGCCCCTGCTCCAAACACAGTTAAACTTCCACCTAATTTCAAGAGTGCAGACGAAGACTCTGAACCATATTGTGCAACAGCAGGAAGCACCGTCCCTACTGTTGTCAATGCATTCGCTGCCATTTGTGCGCCTGCTCCTATAAGTGCAAATCCTGCACCCACAAGAGCCACAGCTGCACCTACCATGAGTACAGCCGCACCAAATGCGATCATTCCTAATGCACCAGCTGTCAGCATAGGTCCGAAAATAGCCATCACGGCTATCAATGCAACAATTCCTGCAAATAAGCCTATCAACACTCCTATGGCTCCTCCGCCGGCAGCTGCAACAGCCGTGGCAGCTGTAGCGAGCAAGTAGAATCCTGCACATATCGCAAGAATAGAAGCGCCTACTGCCAGAATAGCCGCAGCAAATGCGAGTATTTGTGGTGCGCTTGTAGCCGCAGCAGTTCCTACAGCCGTAGTTCCGGCAGCGGCCGCTGCTGAGGATGTACCACATACAGCTCCCATTATCGTTTGTGCAGCAGTTACGATACCTGTGATAGTATTGACTACTACAAGTGCTGCCTTATATAAAAGAAATGCACCTACTAAAGACATTACAAGAGGAAGTAACCAATTTATGTTGTCAGCAATCCAACCAAACACTGTCAGTGCCAACCCTCCGACAAATGAAAGAACCGGTGCAAGATTAGTTGAAAGCGTTCTTGCAAATCGGACTATTCCCGAAATGATTTTCCCAATAGAATCAAACACATTATCAATTGTAGATTTTAAATTGTTGAAAGTATCTTCACCCATTGGTTGACCGGTAATAGCTTCGTAAAGGGCTTTTACAGTTTGAGAGCCTATCTCTTTTACAGCGTCAATGATCAGATCTTTATTTTCTTTTATTGTATCTGCTACAGTTCTTACAATGTTCGGCAACGCTGCTGCAAGTCCTTTTGCCAGTAATATTGCTGATGTTATCAACGATGGCAGTATGTCATCTACCAATTTGGGGAGTTCTTTTGACACAATTGGAGCTAATTCTTTAATGAGTTTTCCCACACCGGAAAGAGCTTTTTTGATTGTAGGAATAATATTTTTTGCAAAGGTTTTGACAGATGAAACAAGGTTGTCAATGCAGTCATCAAGATCATCTCCACCTTTTACCAATGCAGGTAAGAAATTGCCCCATGCCGCTTTCATGGAATTTAATGATCCGCTTATCGTCTTTTCAGCTTCTTTTTGAGTAGTTCCATATATTCCGGTTTCAACTTGCACGGCATGAATAGCCTTTACTATGTTAGCATAAGATAAGCTGTTGGCATCAATGCTTTTATCAATCTTTGCAGCGTCTTTTACAAGCCGCTGCATCTCTTCTTTTGTTCCGCCATAGCCTAACTTCAAGTTATCAAGCATCGTATAATTTTGCTTTGCAAAACCTTGATATGCATCTTGTATGCTCGACATATCGGTTCCCATTTTATTTGCATTATCAGACATATCCAAAATGGCTATATCAGCGTATGCCGCTGCTTTCTGAGTGTCGCCGCCTAAGCTTTGCAAAAGACTTGCAGAAAAACCTGTTACGGTTTCCATGTACTCATTTGCCGACAGTCCAGCAGTCTTATATGCATTATTAGCATTTTTTAATACTGTGTTCTGGCTTTTCATGAGTGTGTTGAATTCTGTTCTTACATCACGGGCGGACTTTCCAACGAGCTTGGCATACTCTTCTACGTTCTGTGCACCTTTTGCTCCGAGTAACGTTTCAACGCCACCCACCAACTGCTCATAATTAGCATAAGCTGATACGGACTTAGCCACAAGTCCACCTATTGCCACCGTGGCTGCACCTATACCCGCAACCAACATTTTAAAAGATATTGATGCAAGTTTTTTCAGTGCATTGAAAGCAGCGGTTGCTGCTTTCTTAGCGATATTTGTTAGCTGTGTACTTATGTTTTTTAGACCTGATGCTAATTTTGTTAAACTGATTGCAGCCAAGTTTTTAAGTGCTGTTTTCGTGTTTTTTGAAGATTTCGCACTGTTTTTCAGACCGGATTGCACTGTATCAAGTGCTTTAGTCAAGCTCTCACTCTCTCGAGTCATCTTATTCAAAGAATTAGTTTGGTCAATCAAGTTCTTTTTTAATTTCAAAGCTTCGGTTGAGGTTTCACCCATTTCACCTGAAACTTTAGTGTATTCTTGTTGGAGATTGTTACAAAGTCCTTTTTGAACATCTATTTTTTCATTAAGTAATTTCAAATCTTCTGTAACATTGTCGATATTTGAAATTCCTCCGACTTTCTTTAAAGCGTCATTGAATTCAGTCATGTCGCTTGTCACATTACCTATAGATTGACCAACTGTCCCAAAGCCACTTGAAACAGACTTCCTTATATCATCCAGTCCATCAGATACACCGCTTGTCTGCTTTTTTAGATCGTCTAACCCCTCAGTTGCTTTCGTTAAATTACCGAAATCAGTATCAAATTTGACTTCAATAACATCTTGTCTTATTACATTTCCCGGCAAAGTTCTACCTCCTTTCTTTAGGAGTAAGAATATATTTTATTGTAACGATTAGTGTTTCCCTTTAACCTGTTTCTTTTCAGCTTTAATCTGTATATCAAGAGCAATATTTGCCTCGTCTACTTGTTGCGGCGTCATTTTAAAGAAAACATCTGTAAAGCTGAATCCACGATCAGACATTACTAATCGCCAGCAAGACCAGTTATCTTTTACCCTTTTCGTCAGCTGTCTTTTCGTTAGCCTTTTCTCGAAAATTGCCCTGCATTACCTCTCTTGCAAAGGTAACTACTTCATTGAAATCATCTATATTGTCAAAATCATCTGCCTTAAGGCCCTTTGGCTCAACAATAACATTTTCAAAGAGATACTTTGACAACTTAGCAACACTTGTATTATTTGTTCCGTCAATGTAGCTGTTGTCAACTGCACTAAGTGCTGCTGAAATGCCGTTAAACTGTGCCGTATATTCCTTACCGCCAATTGTTTTCTTTACTGTATAAAAATTTGCCATTTTAAAAACCTCATTTCTGTATTTTTTTAATTAGTCAAGCCTACCACTGCTATATGGCAGGCTTGCTTAACTTAAGACATTGTATAGTCAAACACCTGAAATTCAAACTCAATATCTTCCGCTTCCTGTGCAAGAGATATTTCAGGATAATTTTTGATTCTTGCCTGTGTTCCGCCGAATGATGTTCTAAGCGTCTTATTGTTGACCCAAAGCGGTTTAACTGCACCGGCTTTTGCATCTGAAATAAGCTGCGAACGCTGAGGGCATGTTGCTTATACTGTAATAGTTACTGTCCCCAAGTCGTTATTTATCTCGTTTACGATTACATCACCTTGTGCGCCTACTGATGTTGAGAACATTTCTTCATCTTTAGCACCGGTTACCATATCTTCTCCAAGTCCGGTAAGATACATATTGCCCCAAGTGATTACACAATCTTTCGCATTGTATGATGTCATTTTTATTCCCTCCCTTAAATAACGAGTTCGCCGTTGATATGAGCTGTATGAATAGCACCGGCAAGTGTGAAATCAAAGTTGCCGCCTGAGTAAATACGATTCTTTCTATCAGCTTCACTCATTTCAGAACGGCTCTTGAAATTCACATTATAAAGAGCGGTTGCATCATCATCACCGGTTGCAATCATTCCATTGTTATAGGCTTCTTGCAGAACGTTCTTAGTAACGTTTTCAAGTGCAGCAATACCCTGATTTGTATATGGCAGTTTTTCTGAAGCGTTAAGCAGCTTCTGTGACTGATAGCCGATTTGCTTAATGATCCAGTCCTTGCTGTCAACAATGTCAATGTAGTCACCTTGAGTATTTTTACCCTCACTTGTAACAACATCTCCCGCCTTACGCAGCAATGTAATTGCTCCTGCTTCGTGGATTCCATTAAGCTGGTTCTCTGTAATTTCAAGCGGTGCCAATCCACTGATAATCAGATTCTTGTAAGTAAAACTGCCTGCATCACGTCCGGCAGATTCACCAACAATAGCTGCAACAGCATTTGGCGCAACAAGTTTACCATTGCTGTCTTTCAAGTCATAATAAAAAGCTACGGTTCTTTCTTTATCACCGAGCGTTGTAAGTTCGTTCATTTCTGAAACAGTAACAAAGTACATCTTGTCGTTTGTTGTTTCAATGTATTCGGATACATCTGCCGCTGTTTTTGTATCATCTTCACCGAAAACAACAATTAGCTGACGCCAGTCATTATGGATAACTTCATTAACAGCTGTTTCAGCATCATTTGTGCTTGCATAAAAAGCAATACTTTTGGACTTGTTTTTCTGTCCCCAGATAAGCTTTGCAATATTGTATATTTCTGTTTCTGCTCCAAACAGCTTTTCAACCTCGCTAAGCTCCGTACATTCTGTATAAGGTACAGCTTTTGCACTCTTTGAAACAATTACAAGCGGAATGCCAAATCCAACCGCCCCAGTTGTTGACATTTCACTAATATTTACAATAACATCTAATGCCATATGTATTACCTCCTAATTTTGATTTGTTTTAAAAATAAAAAGACTATAGTATAGTCTTTCACATATCACGATTTCGCTTGAAATTGCGATTCCGTGATAATAGCATGTTCAATAATTTCATCGTCTGCGCATTTGACTTCGTTCATAAATGCAAAAGTAACATCAAAACCATTTCGATACTCATAATCTATTGTCAATAAGTTATCTCTATTCATTATGTTACCAATTCGCTGCACAATGACCTCATTGTCAACAAGATTGATTGTTCCAACCTTGTCAAGATAGTCATACAGCTTAAAAGCAAGTTTTTTTGATTGCAAATCATTGTCCGACAAAACGGTAAAACTCCAAATTTGCTGAAATTCTTTTCGGTACGTTATGACGCTTTTACCATTTATATTTTCTGTGAATTCACCATAAGTACCGTTATTAGTTTTCATCAAAGTTGTTATAGTATATGCGATATAAGGGTATTTTGGAGGTTCAGCGTTTTGATTTGCCCTAATAACCTGCACTTTTAAATTATCTTTAATCGATTTTACAATTGATATACTCAAATTGTCGTAATCAATCACAGTATACACCCTCTCTACACTGTTACATTTCTTCTTCAGTAGCAACAAATCCAAAGTTCAAAGCACTGATCGCTTGTTCAAGCTCAGATTTGGTTGCATATGTTTGCGTAATGTCGTTGCCATTCTTATCTGATATGGCCTTTGTCGCTGCTCCACCGGCTGACGATGAACCGGCGTACTTATGCGTGTGGCTCTTATCAGACTTGTTATTAAGTCGTGCAGAAATGGCAGTCCAAAGATGTGAAAGTCCGCCGGCATTGAGATACTTGTTCGCCATACGCCCCTCCTGCTTTCATGTTTTACGATGCATTCACGATAGCGTCGATTTCAGCGTTCGTAACAACTTCCATATCTGTGATTTTCATATATCCGGTCAGGTCAACAGTCGTATCATCAAGCAGCACCACTTCTCCCTGAATAAGGGTGTAAATATCATAGTGATTTGTCTGTGAGTTCATGACAAGATACATCACACTTGCAACGGCGGTAGCTGCTGTAGGAATAGATGAAACTACTTCAAAAGTGGTGTGGCTTGCATTTGCTACTGCGGTTGCGATAGCAGTATCTGTCTGTGTCTTTGTATATGCATCAGTGATGCCATAACCAGCTAATGTTGTAGATTTATTTGCCTTACCATTTACCGTTGTTGTTAACGTGCTAATATCTGAATCTGTTGCAATTCCCACATCATCAGTCAATGTGCTGATCTTTGTTGGAACAGTAACATTAACGCCTTTTGAAGTAATTGGCAAAGCCGTGCCGTTAACTGATACGCTTTCAATTACATTTGCTTCACCGCCGGCAGCAACCAAATCCTCTACAGTAGACGATACATCGTCTAATTTCGTCTTATCAGTTGCTGACATAAGACCATCTTTCGTAGCTGTAGCAGGACTATAGGTTGTATCGGATGCAGGAATACCAAGCTTTGTAATGTCTGCCTTTGCAACGGCGGCTGCTGCTGATACATGACCGGTTGCATCAACAGTTATTTTATACAAGCCACTTGACTTTGCAGTATGTGTAGGGTGAACATATTTATTCGCACCTGTCTCAATTCCCGAAAGCTTAGTCTTTTCAGCACTTGTATAATCATTTGTTGATAGGCCTTTGCCGTCTTCCTTGGCAACAAACTTCCCTACGATTTTGCTCCACAAATAGAGAAGTCCACCGCCGTCCATAAATTTTCTTGCCATAATTGTTCTCCTTTACGAAAATTGATTCAATAATTCTTCGATTTCTTCGTTTGTCAAATAAGCATCGTCGATCGCTTTATATACCGCTGATGCTTTGGCGGGCGTCGTATCGTCCGCTGAAATTTCACTTGCTGTTTTAACAGTCGTGGTTCCGTCCAACATTGCCGCTATATTTTCACCGATCTTTATGCCGCCCAGTGTAGATTTAGTTGCAACAGGAAGTTCGTATTTACTCGTTTCGGCGCCGTATTCTACGCCCTTTGAATACACTTGCTTAACCATGCTACCGTACTCGCTTGTATTGGTGTTATAAGGAACATCTATTCCACAAGATTCAATCGCTTGCTCTACTGCATCAAAATCAGCAATGGCTTGTTCTATGTCTTTTTTTAAGTCTGACATAACATCACCCCATTTAATTGTTCCCGGTTGGAGTTGTTGCCGTATGGATGCCATTAAGACGTTGACTTAACTTGTCAGAATCTTCTGTCAAGTCATATTCAGGAGGATCGTCTTTGAATGCAGATACCCATTTTAAGGTATACGCCCAAACTCCCGTAAATTTACTGTTATCTGAGCTGCTCTCAATGCTGTATACATTTCCATCATATATTATTTTTGACGATTGCAAAGCTTCACTATCTATAGGCATCAACGTAAATAACCGCTTATCTTTTTCTGTCAACGTTCCTTCTGCTCTATAGATTTTATTTTCTTTTATGCTGATTATTGCACCCTCAATGGTTGTTTGGCTTTTGAAATCACCTATCCAGTCACCCCTATCGTCAAAATAACCGCCGGTAAGAGTAATTGACTTGAATTCACTTTTATATTTGTTCACTAACCGTGAAAAGTTGAAATATTGCATTACTCTACTCCTTCTCCCAAGTTATACTTTCAACTAAACCACCAGTGTCAATCAAAGGATTGCTGCTTCCTTTTTGGTCTACAGTATAAGGGTGATTGCCGGGGCTTGATAAATTACGCATATATGTTTTGATAGCTGTTGCAAACTGTTCTCCGCATAAATCAAGCACATCGTCAACAGACATCTTACCGGCCACAACCTGAGATATTGCTCTTTCGGTTTGTTGCATAACTTTATCCGTATTTTCATCATGACCGTTTCGCAAAAATGAGCGTTCTGGTATTCTGATATACTTTGTACTATCCTTTAAGTGAAAACCTTGTGCATGAAGAAACGCACGCATTTTAGGTGTTACAGGAATATTGCAGCCATATTCGTGTATTCCTGCTAACCATGAGTTCTCGCCTTTCAATGCACCAATTGTTACTTTTCTGCCGCCAAGAGTTTCCAACGTCTTACTAACTTCCGGCAGCTTGTTGACAGTCGTTTTGTATTTAATGCCCATATAATCACCCCTAAAAAGAACGTCATCTTGTTATTTCCATCGCTTTGCAGCAGCAACGAAACGAACACGGCTTTTTAGATATGGATACAATAATTCTTCAGCAAACTGCCATATCATAGCTGTTTTATCACCTGTATCAAATGATTGAGACATGTCCTCAATGCTTTCAGAAGCAACACCCACACTCAGCATATTCACATCAAAGAACTTAACTATAAAAAGCCTTACACATGACGGCAAGGCTTTTAAGTTTTCTTCATTTTCAATGTCAAATTCAAGCGTAGTGTTTGTCTTAATCCATTCAATAGCACTTTCGACAATTAAACAATTTCGATCATCAATCGGAGCTATTCCCAGCTTTAGACTTTCGACCAGTTCGCTTTTTATCATTGGCTGTCACCGCCTTTTCTTCGGCTTTAGCAGATGTTGTAGGTATTTCAACATCCATATTTTCACGCTCTGCCGATTTTTTTTGCATTCTTGATCGTCTGCGCATATTCCAGAATGTACATGACAACGTATAGTCCTCCCTTCAACTGCTGTTTTATTAACCAATCTTATGACGTAAACAAGCAATCGGTACTTTCTTATGGTCAATTGCAAGTGTCCAGTTATCAGGAGCTGCAAGCATTGCATTGTTAGGGTAGTATAAGCCGTCCGGATATTTTGCATTGGTGTTCCAAGAGAAACCGCGAGGGTGAATAATCTGACACCAACGATTGATAAGATAATTTTTAGCACCAATCTTGTCACGGTCTGTTTCAGTGCCTACAAATCCTTGCGGTGTGCCGTCCTGTCTGATAAATGCACCGTTGCCCAAGAAATAGGTATCATAAACCGGTGTTCCTGCCGAGGTCATTTCGTAATAATTAGCGATGTCAAGGGCAGCAGGATTTTCAACCGCTGTATAAACGTCATTGCTAACTGTGTAATAGGTCTTTCCTGCTGTAATAGCTGTGTCTGTAGTCTTTGTGTATGTTGCACCAACCATATTTACAGGCATACTGTCATCAACTATAATTCTATAACCAAGATAAGTCTGAATCTCGACTGTATCACCGACCGGATTGAATACAGGTGTTCTTGCAATCATATCATGCTTTTGCAAGTGCGTATATGTTGCCGAATGCATAAATGTCATTCCAAGTGCACCGTAATGGTCTCCTAAAAGCTGCTTTGTATCAAGAGTTGCACCCTGTGAAATGTTTGCTGCTGCACCTGTTCCACTTGAAATATCATTTACATGGCATTTAAGTGCGCCGTTTGTCGGGTTAAGAATGCCTTTTAGGATAGACAAATAAATCTTTTGTTCACGAGTATTTCTCCAATCGGCGATAAGCTGTGCAATAGCTCCCATCGGATCAGCACCGCCGAGAACGTGTGCAAGGTCTGTACTGCCCCAAGCTCTTTGACGCATGAGCAATGTTGCGTGTGCATTCTTTGTTGTAATATCACCAATTGATACATCGGCTTCACCAAATACATCTTCTTCGCCGTCAAGTGGATTCCACATAGGAATTTCGATAAATCTACCGCCTTCAGGTGCGCTGTTAATAAGTGCTGCTACTGTTGCATCAGGTGTTGCAATGCCCGAATTGATGAATGTGTTAAGCTCCGTTGTACGGTCAATAACGTACTGTGAGAACTTTTCAGGTACAATCTGCATATTTGCAATAGTTGTAACTGGCATAAATAAAACCTCCTGTTTTTATAAAATGTTTAAGTCCTTACTTCATCCCTGCTGCTGCTTTGAGCTGTGCTGCAAGTTCAGGATTTGTACTTTCAAGTTCCATTTGCTTCGTAAGGTTGAACTGTTCTTTGGTATAGGGATTTATACTGTTATTGAGATTGCTGCCCTTCTTAGGCATATAGCCGTTTTCTTTAAAGCGTTTGTCAACTTCTGCTTTTACAGCCTTGTCAAACAGCTCTTTAAATGCCTTTACCTTTGACTTGATTTTTGTTTCGTCCTCATCCATCACAAAATCAACGAGTGATAAAGCTGTATCACTGCCGTCATCAAGTCCGGCTTCTTTTATCACCTTGACTGCAAAAAGCCTGTTTTCTTTGTCAGCAATAGCCTTTTCACGCTCTGCAATGGCTTTTTCCTTTTCCTCAATCTCAATATTTTTAAGCTCCTCGTCTGTAAGCTTTTCCTGCTGCAAATTTTTTAGCTTCTTTTCAAGCTCAACGTTTTTCTTTCGCTCTGCTGCCATTTGCTTATCAACTCTCGACTGAATTATCTTGTCCAGCTTATCATAGTCGATAGGCTCCCCGGCATTGTCGGATGTCGGTTCGTTTTTGGGTTCTTCGGATGATTCGGGTGCTTTGATTCCTTTTGACAGTTCGTCAAATTCCTCCTGCGTGATTGCCCCGCTTTCAAGCAAAGATTTTAGTTTTTCAAATGTCATTTTTGTTTTTCCTCCTGTCCATATAGAACAAATAAAATTAGATTCTCCATATAGAAGAACCTGTGTATAAAAAAAGAGCGTACCTTGATGTGGATACACTCTTGTTTTATTTAATTTTATGTTGTGCTTGTCTTACTTTAAGTTTTTTTGCAATGCCCCAAATCCTAAGAGTAATATACATATAGTTATTTATCATAAATCTTCCCTTCTAATTTTGGGTATAAGAAAAGCACCCTGTGAAAGGTGCTTTTGTATGTTTTTTTGAGATAGAATATGCTGAATGGAATTGTCATTTAATGGCAAAACGGACAGTCTGCCAATTTTTTATCCTGTTCAATCAATATTTTTCTCAATTCCTTGTATAGTTCTTTTCTCTTTGACTCATCTTTGCAATCGACAATTTTCTTTCGAATCTCAATTTCTTCTTTAGTGGGATTTATCATCATATAAATCAACTCCTAACAAGTTCAGAATATCTTTAGCTGTGGCATTTTCATCTCTTACGGAAAAGCATTCTGCGGTGATTTCTGTAAAAGAATTTTTCGCATAGCCAACCTGTGCATATGTACTTAGAATGGTTTCTAAAAAGAAATCACCGCCATTGTCTTCTATGTATTTATAGATACTTTTATCAATCTTTTTCTTAGCCTTATTATAACTCATATTTTCTGAAATTGCAAGCTTTTTTATAGAATCTTCATAATATTTATGTCCAAGTTCATGAAGAATCGGAGCATATTCAGTTGTGTTTGCAAATCGACCCCTTGAAGAATTTACAAATGCAAGCACTTTTTCCTTGGTGTCATATCTGCTGTTTATGTACATTATGCCTGTATTCTTATCATATCCGCCTATAGCATAAGTATTCAACTTATGTTTATTGAAATCAACAACCGCAATAGATGGCATTTCAAAGCCTTCAGGCAAAAATTTTTGCACAGCAATAAGATTCTTTTCGGTCAAACGTACGGCTTTGTTTTTTCTGTCGGCATCAATATCAGTAAACATTTTGAATTTACTGTTGCTTACCGTTTTAGTTCTGATTGATAAATTACCTGTTGTTAAAACTTTTTCATCTGAAAATGTCGGATTGAATCTTGACATATAGTCAATATTATTTGTAGCTTTTTTCGCCGCCTGCACCGCCCTCTGAGCTTCTGACTTGCTAAACCCAAGTACCTGTTCACGAAACTTATCACGGTCTTGACCAGTGGCTTTACAGAAGTCTTTCAATTCTTTTTCAGCTGTTTTAAGCTTTACAGACATCGCCTGATGATCAGTCTTAGCAAGCTCTTTAAGCTTTGGATCAGTAGCAAAATCAGCAGCATCCTGCATTTTAACAGTCTGACGTTTAAGCTCACGTATTTTACGCTCCTGCGCTCTCTGCATCTGAGATATTTCATATTGACTGTACATTTGACCGTCATATTCAATATTTTTCTCATCAAGCTTTGCAAGCTGTTCATCCGTATAATTAAGCGTTGAATAGCCCTCAAAATATGGATTCCAGTCATGACGACAATTCCAGCCTCGAAATCCTGCACCGGTGCCATAGCCGATATCAGCAAGTGAAAGTACCCTCACACCGTCTACAATGCGTCCAACATTCTTTCCGGTGCGGCTTACAAGTTTGCCCTGCCACTTAGCGTGTTCGGGTCTAGCTCCTGCATGAGCTGTAATTTCCATAAGATCGCAGTCCATTTCTTCGGCATTCATTATGGAGATCTTGGCAGCTGTCTGTCCAACTCCCGTAAGTGCAGCACGGCGAACGGCAACATCTAATTTGTCAATATGCCCTGTAGGATATTTTACTGTAAGTCCGCCTTGAGCTGCACGCCTGATAGCATTTCTAACGGCTTCCTGATAGCTGAATGCACCGCTTGTTATTTGCATATGTGCAGAATTGCAAGCGGCAATAAATGCCGCCTGTGAGGTCATAGCAGTGGTGTTTGTAAGATTTTGCAGATTGCCCAAGGTATTTCTGTAATTGGCTTTTAAAATTTGCAGCCCACTGTCTGAAAGATGAAGCTTTTGACCTGTAGTGCTTTGTGCTATGATATTGTCATTTCTCATGACCTCTGTACCGGCTTCTTCAAAGAGCAAGCATACTTCTTCAGTTGTCTTAGATGCGTACTTTGCAATTTCCTGCATTATGTCGTTATAAAGCAGTCCTGCTTCCTGAAGCATTTCAGCCTGCCACTTTGCCGAATCGGTGACCATGCCCGTTTTTAAAATTCTGCGTACAATATCTTTAAGTATATCATCTTCAAGCCGACTGTAAAGTACAAGTATCTGATCGGTACAAGCTTCATACCATTCGGGTGAAAGCATTATCCATCACCACCGAACGGCTCTCTGTATACCGGCTTATCAGGAATCATCTCTTTAGCCTCTTCTTCAGAACAGCCGAAATACCAAGATAATAGACACTCAGGCTTGTAATATCCTGCCTGAGCAAGCTGCAACTGCTGCTGAAAAGTCTTTTCAGTATCTTCAAGAACACTGTCACCCCATGAGCAGGTAAGCTCTGCATTTTGATCATACGGCAGCTCATACAAAGCAGCATAGACTTTCATAGCGTATAGCAGCTGCTCTAAAGCATTTTGCAAGCTCTGCTGTATTCTGCTTGTTTGAACATAGCTGCGTTGCTTTGAAGACCGAATTTCCTCAGCGGTTTTTTCTACTACTTGCGGATCTGAAATAGTACCGTATGCCAAACCACAAGAAAATTCTATTCTCTGTAAAATGCGATTGAAGCCGTTGAAGATATTCGAGTCACGTATAGCAGGGGAAAATACCTGAAGCATATCTGTAAGCTTTGCTTGAGGGTCAATATCGTGCATTCTGAAAAGCCGCCTGAATGTACGTGGCAGCTTTTTTGCAAGTTTTTCACCCTTGCGTGGGAAAAGAGCTTCTGATGCATCAATGGCAAGCTCGGTGCCTTTAAACTCCCACATGAGTCGCTCCCACTGCCGTTCTGCTTGTGAAAAAAGTTCATATGCATCAGCATATACAGAAGAACCAAGAGGAGAATCAATGTCTATATGATTGGCTGTCGGGACTTTGAATACTGCAAAAAGCGGCTGCTGAACGTTGGCTATCGTCTGTATATCTTTGAGCTGCTCCCAACCGTCTACATCAGCAAGACTGCACTCGCCGCCAAGATACTCTTCTGAGAATGAACAGTATGCCTTATTTTCAACGGTATATGTATGCGTACTTTCATCAAATGTATGCGATTCAAGACGTGTATAATATCGGTCATTTTCCGTTTTGCGTTCCATAAAAACCGCTGATACAACTTTGCCTGTAGAATCAAAGACTGTCGGCACATATCTATCAGCACGCACCAGATCAACTGCTATCTTATCACCGGAAACATATGGCTTAAATACTTGACTTCCCAGAGCAAGAGCAAGTTCAGCCTGACTGCAAAAGCGATTCCAGAAGAGCTGCATATGTTCATTCAAATTTTCATTGCTTACCTCAATTTTTGACTCTGCCAGTACAAGACGTGAAACTTCTGATGCAACAGAAGAAGGAAGGTGCAGACTGCCTGTTTTTTCAATATTATCAGTTCCATAAGCATATAGATTCAGCCATGTTTCGATTGCAGTCTGCATTTCAGAAGAAACGGTTTGAACTTTTTTTTGCTTTTTAAAAAGAATTGAACCTATGAACTTAAAAATGTTCATTTGCTTGTCATCACCACCTTTACTTGCTGTCTAAGCCAATTTCACGCAATGTTTTGTACATTGCACTTTTTACAAAATATCTCATATCATCCATCGCATGATCGTTTTCTTTAATAACAGTATCTTTATCCGTGTGCTTATCGTCCCATCTGT
>CALESG010000057.1 GCA_937907215.1 uncultured Ruminococcus sp. | reverse complement strand
ATTATCTTCATTTTTAAAAAATTTAAATATTTTAAAATATATCAGGAGGAATATAATTATGCATAAACTTGAAGGGATTTATGATGGTGAAGGATTTAAGATCGCTATTGTGGCATCAAGATTCAATGAATTTATTACAAGCAAGCTTATAAGCGGTGCGGAAGACTGCCTTTTAAGACACGGAGTTGCAGAGGATCATATAACTCTGGCATGGGTACCGGGTGCATTTGAAATCCCAATGATCGCAAAAAAACTTGCATTATCCGGAAAATATGATGCTGTAATATGTGTAGGTGCAGTTATTCGTGGTGCAACAAGTCATTATGATTATGTTTGTGCTGAAGTTTCAAAGGGCATTGCACAAGTAGGGTTGGAAACAGGTGTACCGGTGCTCTTTGGCGTACTTACTACAGACAATATTGAACAGGCTATAGAGCGTGCAGGCACTAAGGCTGGAAATAAGGGTACAGATTGTGCTATGAGTGCACTTGAAATGATAAATCTTTTAAATACAATAGATATTGAAGGCTGATTTTGGGATTTGTTTTTGTGTTGCCTTAGATTTATTTATAAAGAAGGGATATGAAAGATAATGTCTTTAAAGAGTAAAGTTTTCTTTTTTGATATTGATGGGACTATACGTTCTGAGAGTGACAGATATATTCCGGAAAGCACAATTGATGCAATAAAAAAGCTTCGTTTAAATGGCAATAAAGTATTTGTAAATACAGGCAGAACATTTTCCAATATAGATGAAGAAATACGTTCTATAGGATTTGATGGATATGTTTGCGGATGCGGAACTGAAATAATTTTGAACGATAAGACTTTTTATCGTAAAGTAAATTCTCCGGAGCTTTGCAGGTCAATTATTGATGCTGTGTGCGACTGTGGCTGTGTTCCGATATATGAACGAAGTGATGTTTTAATGACAGACAGAAGGGCAGGAACTATGCCTGAAATGGAGGAGCTTCTTCAGGAATGTGTAAACGGCGGAGCGACTGCAATTGATGTAAATGATACGGATGACATATGCTTTGATAAATTTGTTATATGGTTTGAAGATAATATGAATATAGAACGTTTTCGTTGTATAATAGCAAATCATTTTGAGTATATAGACAGAGGATCTAATTTTGCTGAAATGATACCGCTTGACTGTAATAAGGCAAGCGGTATGATCAGAATTTTGCAGGAAATAGGAGTAGAATTAAAAAATTCTATAGCCTTTGGTGATAGTCTTAATGATGCAGCTATGCTTGAAGCCGCAGGTTTGGGCATTGCCATGGGTGGCAGCAAATCGCTTTATAAGTATGCTGATTATATTACAAAAGATCTTGAAATGGATGGAATATCATATGCATTAAAAGAATATGGATTTATATAAATAAAATTATATGATAAGTTCCTTGCTTTGAAAATTAAAATAATATGTTGATTTTACTTAATAAAATAAAAATAAATTTTACAGCTGAAATTAAAAGGCAAAAAACATTGACAATCATGTCGCTTTGTGATATAATATTATTTGTGAGTTTGAATGGTGTTTGATTATGGGTTCATTCTCGCAGATGCTGATATAGCTCAGTTGGTAGAGCGCATCCTTGGTAAGGATGAGGTCACCGGTTCAAATCCGGTTATCAGCTCCAAAAGAAAACCACGCAGTTTCGGGAATTTTCTCGTGTGCGTGGTTCTTTTGTTTTTGTGGAAAAAATAAAAATTGTGCGCCGTTACATCAGTATGCCTGCGAATTTTTTTCTTATAATCGACAAAATCATGATCGAAAATCCGCACACTGATCTTATGAAGACAGGTTCTAAATATAAGGAGTAAAAGAATTGATAAAACCAATAGCATATATAAGAAGTCCATTTCCTACAAAATTTGGAATACCAAGGCAGCCTGGACTTGTGCCGGATTTAAGGGCAGAAATAATATTTGAACCTGAATATCGTATACCGGAAGCGTTTAGAGAACTTGACGGCTACTCTCACATATGGCTTATATGGGAGTTTCATGAAGCGGTTAGGGATAAATGGTCACCTACTGTACGTCCGCCACGACTTGGCGGAAATAAGCGTATTGGCGTATTTGCAACAAGAAGTCCTTTTCGACCGAACCCAATAGGTATTTCTGTTGTAGAGATTGAGAAGATAGAGTTTGATGTTACTAATGGACCTATTATTCACGTAAAAGGTGCAGACCTTGTGGACAACACACCGATATATGATATAAAGCCGTATCTTCCTCATATCGATAGTATCCCATATGCAAAGGCTGGCTTTTCTGAAAAAGCAGCCATGCATAATTTAAACGTAATAATTCCAAATGAAATTCTTGATAGAATACCGCAAGCTCAAAAAAATCAAATAGAAACTCTAAAAGCTATTTTAGCACAAGATCCACGTCCGGGTTATCAAAGAAGCAGCGAACGTGAATACGGTTTTTTATATGCAGGAATGGAAATTAAATTTATAGTAAATGATGATGATGTCTTGACAGTCACTGAATTAACCGCAGATCCTGACAATAGCTGAAGCTATCATGCGAACTGTACTCATCATGTGTTCTATAGGATAATGTTCATTACAGCCATGCATATTATATTGATAATTGGGCATTTCAGCTCCAAATGCAACTCCGCCGTCTATATCGTGTACATATGTTCCACCGCCTATAGCAATGCAGCTGCCCTTTTCACCTGTTTCTTCCTCATAAACAGAAAGAAGTGTTTGAACAAATTCTGAATTTGCAGATGTTTTGTGAACATCTGAGGCAATTAGTATCTCTGTTTCAAATCCATATTCAGCGAATTTTTTTGTTATATTTTCTATTATATTTTCTTTTGTAGTGTTTGCCGGATAGCGTATATCTCCCGTGCAGGTCACAATACCGTTTTCTATTGACATCATACTTAAAACGCAAGTAAGTTGTCCTGATTCTTCATCTTGACAATTGATTCCAAGACCTTCGCCGTTAGTAGAGCCATGCGGAAAGAGTTTAGCTATTGCTTTTGCATCTGTACATGAATCATTATTTTTTGCGATTATATTCATAAGACCTGTTATTGCATTATCTCCAAGATCAGGAGTAGAAGCGTGGGCTTCTATGCCCTTATAGTATTCACAGTGGTCGTCAGCAAATACAGCTTTTGCAGTGGATGGAACAGCATTTGGAACAGTACCAGCATTCATGTATGAAATAGTTCCGTCAGATTTTTTTGAAAATTTAAATCGTATCATGCCTTTTTCAATATTTATAATAGGATAGCTGCCGTCTGGAGTAAAAACCATTGGCGGCATTTTATCTTTAGTAAGATAATAAACAATATCTGAACTGCCGTTTTCCTCATCGCATCCAAACAAAAAACGTACATTCTTTTTTAGTTTAATGTCAGATTCTTTTATAGCTTTCATAGCATAAAGTGCAGCTACAGCAGGACCTTTATTGTCAATAGCACCTCTGCCATATATACATTCGTTTGATATTTTCATTTCAAATGGGTCTTGCGACCAGTTTTCAGGTGATGCTGGTACAACATCAAGGTGGCAAAGAATTCCGAGTTCTGGTTTGCCAAGCGAATTGTCAAAGTCGGCAGTTCCAACGTGGTATTCATAATTGGTCACATGAAAGCCTATATTCTTTGCTGAGCCAAGCATAAGTTCCAGTGCCTCTGCACATGGTTTGCCATATGGATATATACTGTCAGAAGTGATTGTCGATATGCTTTTTATAGCAATGAGTTCTTTCAGAGTTTCAAGCATAGAAGGTTTGTTCTTTTCAATTGTATAATATAATTTTTCAAGGTTCATATCATTATTCTCCTGTTATTATTTTTAATATATTATTCAGTGATTCCTTAACATTTGCCCGAGATCTTGGGTTTCAGATTTTTTATATAAAACAACTGTGCTATGTCCATTAAGTAATCATAACTTATAAACATCATATTAGCCGTACCAAGAAGTATCAGACCGCCGTATTTACCCATTTCGCCCATTTCATCAATAAGTTCTTTTGCACCAAAGAGGTAAACTGTAATTAAAAAATATATTATCGTGCAGAAATTAAAAATAGCAGCCTTTAGGAAAAAGCCTAAAATTTTAGGCTTTATTTTTGAGAGCTTAGGTCTTATCAGAGGATAATGACCAAAGAACATTATAAATATCAAAGCTGCTTCTTTGTTTGGAGTAATAAATATTGACAAAACCGAAACAGCAAGGTACATTAAAAACCCCCACTTAGTGCCGGTTTCGTCAGACATTACTGTTACTAGAATGCCACATATCATCGGCATTATAATATAAAAGATGGGAAATACACCCGTGACAAATTGGCAGGCAAGGCATATTGATGCCAAGGTTCCGCCAAGTGCGATTTTATAGCTTAAAGAATGTTTCATTTAAAAGCTCACCTTTATATAAAAATATAATAAAATAATTAGCATTACAAATTATCTGCTTAATAATATAATAATAACATATTCTGTGTTTTTCGTCAATCTTATTTGTGTGAAAATGGGATGATAATCTTGCACTGAAGCTTTGATTTTTTGATGCAATATCGCACAAAGCTCGCCTGACGCACAGTCTTTGTGCGGTGTTGACTTGAAATTATCCTTGACAATTATGTCGAAAAAACTGTATAATATAAGAACAAGTTATTATTATAAAAATTATAAATAAATTATAACAGGAGGAAATTTAATGATTGAAGAAGCAATACAAAACGCTACTGAAAACAATATTACTGATGTAATGGCGGAAGAAATATCAAATGCCACATCAATATTAAGTAATATTTCAGAACCTGTAAAATCAGCCGTTCCAACTTTTATAATTGCAGTTATATTTGCAATTATAGGTTTTTTGGCTATAAAATTACTTATGAGAATAATAGGCCATGCTTTAAATCGTTCTGATATGGACGGTATAGCGTCTGGATTTCTAAAAAGCGTGATAAAAATTATTCTCTATGTGCTTTTGGCAGTTATAATTCTTTCAATTATCCACGTTCCAATGGATTCTATAGTTGCTATAATAGTTTCCAGCAGTATGGCAGTTGCACTTGCATTAAAAGACAGTTTGGCAAATGTCGCAGGCGGATTTATTATATCATTTGCAAAGCCTATAAAAGCAGGAGATATAGTTGAAATAGAAGGCTCGAAGGGAAAAGTAGAATCAGTTGGTATGCTTTATACCAAAATAGTAACTAAAGATAATGTATCGGTTTATATACCAAACGGCAAGGTTTCTTCTGATAAAATAATAAATTATACAGATAAAGAAAAACGCCGTGTAGATATTGAGTTTTGTATATCTTATGATGACGATATAGATCTTGCAAAGAAAACACTAAACAGCACTGCATTATCTATTGAAGAAGTTTTAAAAGAACCTGCACCGGAAGTTGATGTAACAGCTCAGGCAGACAGTTCGATAGAGCTAACGCTTAGAGTATGGGTGGATACGGATAATTATTGGAAGGTATATTACACTCTTATTGAAAACGTTAAAAAAGAATTTGATAAGAAAGGCATCTCAATACCATATCCACAGATAGATTTACATATGAAGTAAAATAATAATATTGGATGTATATTATGTAAAATTTAAAAAATGCTATTGACATATAGGGAATATATGGGTATAATATAAGTATCCTTTCTTAAAAATTTTTTCATAAAAATCCCCTTACTAAAATGCACACTAGTTTATCCAGTGTGCATTTTACTTTTATATAAAATTTTACGCAAAAATTCCGCTTTAAGTTTCATTTTATCTAATGACTTAAGCGGAATTTTTTTATTATTTAAATATTATATATAATTTATCTTATTGCAGATATTTATCCCATGAAACGTCAATGTCAGCAGCATTGTGTGAATAATAAGAGAGAATACTTAAAGCATCAGTTATATCAAGTTTGCCGCCGTTTTCCATATTTTGTGATTCTGTGTCTACATCACCAAGGAAAAATGCAAGTGTTTCCTTATACTTTTCACCGTCTGCTATCTTTGATTCCAGACCTGCTGCACTTTCAGAATAGTATCTAAGAACCTCTAATGCATCAGTAATGTCTGCCTTTCCGTCAAAGTTAACATCACCCTTTTTTCCGATTAGAGCTTTTATGTTATTTTCATTACCATTGTAGGTTAGTCTGGTATCACCGCAGTACATTGGAATATCGCCAATAAAATAAGCTCCTGAATTTCCGTTCATAATATCATTTGGTGATGTTCCTGCATTGACAGCACCTGTAACATTTTTTAAGCTTTCTGATGTACCGTCTGAATAATTAACATTGCAGATATAATCTGCTCCTGCACTTGCACCTGTTATAGTTTTCTTGTCGTCTGCATAATAACAAGCATATTCCGGTATACTGCTTTCTGAAACTATATCAGCACCTGTAACGCCTACAGCTATAGCAGCAGTTTGATATTTCATTGGCAGGTTATATGAATCGCCGTTTAAAGTACCTTTTATATCAAGCTTGTTTTCTTGGAATGCTATATCATAGATTCCGCAAGGAGTATTTTTCTTGAATAATGCGTTTGTTTGCATCAATGGGAAATCATCTGAATTGCCAAGGAATGATGTTGAGGCATCAAGTGTTGCTATCCAACTGATTTGATTGTTTTTGTCCGGTATCCTATCGCCTTCATTAAGAAGTTCAGGCTGATAGTTATCTATAACTCTTTCAGCCACGTCAACGTAAACATTTCCGCCGTAGCTGTTAGCGTATTTGAATGAAAAAGTTGCAGTTCCGTCACCATTAACTGTTAGAGGACAGGTTATTTCATGTGAAACTTTATCCTGAGCCAATTCGCCGTTTTCATTTACATAATATCTTCCGGGAAGCTTAAAGCTTATAGTATCATTTCCTCTGTAATATATATATCCGCCTGTAACAGGTTCTGTACAGTAATCAAGTGATGCACAAGTAAATGTATTTGAATTATATTTGCCATTGTTAAAAACGCCGAAGCAAAACGGTTTGTATGATGTATTAAAATGTTTATTAAGATAGCTGTAACTGTTTTCTGTATATTTTTGATTTGGATTAACAATATCACGCATATAAAGTTGAGGGTCGTGATTTATACCAACAAATGCACTTTTAATAACAAGTCCGTCTTTTATAGGACCTCTTACATATGTATCTACTTTTACGGAATTTCCGGCAGCAGCTTCTTCGGCAGTCATAGCATAACGATCCAGCTGTAAGCTGGCAGTATATGTACTTGTTTTTTCTTCAGCATTTACAGACATAGACATTGAGAGCATAGTTGAAAGTGCTGCACATACTGAAATAATACTTATGGATTTTTTCATAAAATATACTCCTTTAATCTTAGAATAAGTTCTTAAAAATAAAATGTATCTTAATTATATCAGATTGTATTTAAAAAATCAACTTTTTCACTTATTTTTCATATTTTGCCATTTAGCAAATAAATTTTTTATATCGACAAATTTATTTATTATTATCAAAGAATTGCTAAAAGCCGCAAATCTTTGCTGTTTATCGCTGTTTATTGCTGTTTAAATGCAGGATGAAATGTGTTATGCTAAATAAAGCAGCTGCAAAATATAAAAATCAAAATAAAAAGGAGTAAGTTTATGATAACAATAAAAAAACAGACTCAGAAACCAGACAACACAGTAGTTTATATGGAAGTATACGGAGTGAACCGTGTAATTTATCGTGTGACAACAGGCAGTGTAAAGCGAAGAGGAACGAATGTTTCGGTCTATGGCGTATCAGCTGAAGATATACGCACAGGTTATTGTGAGAGCATTGAAAATTTTTCAGAGGATATTGAAACAACACTTAAATTCGCAAACTCTCTTGTACATAAAAAAGTTCGTCCGGACAGACTTTATAATGAAGCTCTGCGTCAGTTGAGATTTAATACAAAAGGCTCGCTGCCTATGTGATAATATTTATAATATCACTAAAAAATAAATTTTAAAAAAAGCCCTTGCTATTTTATAGGAAATATAGTATAATTTAAGTGTTAATTATTTTTTGAAAAAAGGAGATTACATTTATGTATCAGGATATGATGGACACAATAGGCTTTGTTAGTAATTATGATGCAGAAGTTGGTGCTGCAATGGATAAGGAACTTGCAAGACAAAAGAGAAATCTGGAGCTTATTGCAAGCGAAAATATTGTTTCACCAGCAGTTATGGCAGCTATGGGAAGTGCTCTTACAAATAAGTATGCAGAAGGCCTTCCGCATAAGCGTTATTACGGCGGATGCGAGTATGTAGACGTTGTAGAAGAAATTGCTATTGAACGTGCAAAACAGCTCTTTGGTGCAAAGTTTGCAAATGTTCAGCCGCATTCAGGCGCTCAGGCTAATACAGCAGTTTATTTTGCACTGCTTCAGCCGGGCGATACAGTTCTTGGCATGAGCCTTGCTCACGGCGGACATCTTACTCACGGCAGCCCTGTAAACATTTCTGGTAAATATTTCAACTTTGTTTCCTATGGTTTGGGCGATGATGAAGTTATCGATTACGATAAGGTTCAGGCTCTGGCAGATGAACATAAGCCAAAGCTTATTGTAGCAGGTGCTAGTGCATATCCAAGAATTATAGATTTTGAAAGACTTTCTAAGATAGCTAAATCTGTAGGTGCATATCTTATGGTAGATATGGCTCACATTGCTGGTCTTGTTGCAGGCGGAATGCATCCATCACCGGTACCATATGCAGATGTAACAACAACTACAACTCACAAGACACTTCGTGGACCAAGAGGCGGTTTGATTCTTTGCAACGATGAAGAGATCGCAAAGAAGATAAATAAGGCAGTATTTCCCGGCACTCAGGGTGGTCCGCTTATGCACGTTATCGCTGCAAAGGCTGTATGCTTTGGTGAAGCTCTCAAGCCATCATTCAAGGAGTATGCACAAAATGTTGTAAATAATGCACAGGCTCTGGCATCAGGTCTTGTAAAGCGTGGATTCAATCTTGTTTCCGGCGGTACAGATAATCACCTTATGCTTGTTGACCTCAGACCATTTTCTATTACAGGCAAGGAATTTGAGCATCGTCTTGATAATGTCTATATTACTGTAAATAAAAATGCTATTCCTAATGACCCTGAAAAGCCGTTTGTAACTTCTGGTATCAGAGTTGGTACACCAGCAGTAACAAGCAGAGGTCTTGGCGCAGCGGAAATGGATAAGATCGCAGAGTTTATGTATCTTACAGCAACAGATTATGACAACAATATAGAGGCTATTCGTGCAGGTGTAACAGAGATCTGCAAGGAATATCCTTTATATGAATAATTTACGAGCCGTCGCCAGCTCGACCGCTCTACAAATCCCAATTTTCACTTTTTAATCATTTCAGACAAGTAACGCCCTCTGCCAGAGGGCGATATACTTATTTTGTAAATTATAACAACAAAAGGCTGTTGCAACAAAGAGTTGTGCAACAGCTCATTTTTTAATAATATTTATTATATAACAGAGGTGAATGATTTATGGAAAAACCGCTTGCCGATCTTATAAGACCCAAAAGTTTGGATGATGTGGTAGGTCAAAAGCACCTGCTTGGAGCTGGAAAGCCACTTCGCAGGATAATAGACAGTGGTCATATACCTAATCTTATATTTTACGGTCCGTCTGGAGTTGGCAAAACCACTGTTGCAAGAATTATTGCAGAAAAGACATCAATGTCTTTGCATAAGCTTAATGGTACATCAGCATCAACAGCAGATATACGTGATGTTGTAGCTCAGATAGGCACATTTTCCAGTATGAACGGTATACTTTTGTATCTTGATGAGATCCAGTATCTGAATAAAAAACAGCAGCAGAGTTTGCTTGAATATATAGAAAACGGGCAGATAACACTTATTGCATCTACTACAGAGAATCCTTATTTTGCGGTATATAATGCCCTGATAAGCCGAAGCACTGTTTTTGAATTTAAACCCGTACCGTCTGTGGAGCTTGAGCGTGCTGTTGAAAGAGCATTTCAATGTATGGAAGGTCAGCTGGGAATGAAGCTTGAGCCTGAAGATGGAGTATGCAGTTATATAGCACGTGGCAGCGGCGGTGATGTGAGAAAGGCTGTAAATACAGTAGAGCTTAGTTCTCTTTCTGCAGAACCTTGTGAAAATGGTGCTGTTGTAACTATGGAAACAGCAGTATCCCTTACTCAGCGCAGCAATATGCGTTATGATCGTGATAATGATCAACATTATGATTTACTGTCGGCTTTGCAAAAATCTATACGTGGATCTGATGAAAATGCAGCTTTGCACTATGCAGCAAGGCTTATAAAAGCAGGGGATTTGCTTTCTTTATGCAGGCGGCTGCTTGTTATAGCAAGTGAAGATGTGGGACTTGCATATCCGCAGGCTATTGTTGTGACCAAGGCTTGCGTTGACAGTGCATTGCAGCTGGGACTTCCCGAAGCAAGATTACCGATTGCGGAAGCAATTGTTCTCCTGTCGACTGCACCCAAGTCGAATAGTGCATATCTTGCAATGGACGCAGCTATTGCAGATGTTGAAAAATATGGTGCTCTTGATTTTCCACGTCATTTGCAGAATAAGCATTTTGACGGAGAAGGTGCAGAGGTAAAAGGGCAGAATTATTTATATCCGCATGATTATCCAAATCATTATGTAAAGCAGCAGTATCTTCCTGATGATATAAAAGATAAGGTTTATTACGAATTCGGACAAAACAAGCAGGAACAGGCGGCGGCTATGTATCGAAAGAAAATATTTTCGGAATATTCTTTTAAGAAAAAATAAAACATATATTGACATTTTTCTTTTTAAATGTTATAATTAAGACAGCAGGTGAGGTAATGTTTAAAAGAAGAACGGAGGTGTACTTTTAAAATAATTGTTAGAAAGGCTGGTGATATGTTAATCTTTTAAAGTATTAAAAAATTATCTATTAAATTAAGTTTTTATAGTATATTATATAAGACTTTAAAAGCCAAAAGGAGAATTTAAATGTTTAATAAAAAGAATTTAAACAAATTCATTGCCTCATGTATTTCAATTGCAATACCTATGAGCATAACAGCAAATGCCTCAACATACAGCCGTTTAATTGATAATGACCCTACTTCTTCAAGTGGAAACTCATCTTCAAATGATTTTACTGGTTTGTGGCTTGTCAGTGTATCACCAAGCGGTCAACCAAATTGTCAAACTGGAGCAGATGCAGTTAATGTGACTTATACATATTAAAAGGAGTGTTTATATGAAAAGAAAAATAAAATCAATGTTATCTGTAGTTGCTGCACTTTGTTTTATAATATCATGCACAGCTTGTCAGACCGTAGATTCTGGTGCAGACATAGCAGAAGATTCTGTTGAAAATATAAACATAAATGAAAGTGCAATTGATGATTCTGTAATAGATGAGGAAATCGTACTTGATGAAGCTCCTTTAAATATAACAAAAGATCAGCTTTATTATCGCTGTATGAATTCTATGGAATTCCTTGGTCATGTTTCAGGAGATGTTAAAGTTCGTTATGGCGGTAAAGATAGAAATGTTTATCAAGGAACTGTCAATCTTGATTTTGTTAATGGTAAATATTTTACTGATGCAAGTACTTTTGATATTGATAATTTGGAAAATTGTATTTATAATGTTGTAACATACAATAACAGCAATATTTGTCATTCCATTATAGATAATATAATAGATGGTTCAAAAAGACATGAAACTATGAAAGAAGGTTTATGTCCTACTCTGGAAACAACTAAATTTGCCAATGCTTGTCCTATAAATCCAGACGATAAATCATCTATAGAAGCGACAAAGGCTAAAGGCAAAACAGTTATAACATCTATAGATCAGCTTAGTGAAGAACAGATAAATGCGACTTATGGCGGAGATCCTACAGGTGATCATGTTTTGGGTGCGTTCTATATTCCACAAGAAATGTCTATGGGATATCTTAAAAACTTTGATATGTGGGATATTACCGATTACAAGGATTTTCAGGGCAGAAGTTGTGCAGTAGTACAAGGAAAAGCAGAGCCTGAATATGGCAGTCGCTTTAATGTTGAAACCTTTGAAATTCTGGTAGATCAGGCAACTGGTGTATGGATGCAGTTTGAAGGATATGACGCAGACGGAAATGTTATGCAGTATGTTTATTCTGAAAATGTGTGCTTTGATGATGACACATTAGATGTTCCAACATATAAGGAAGAGTATGCAGAAGGATATGAAGAACTTGACATGAATGCAGTGAATCAGGCTAATATAGATGAAACCATCAGAAAAATGAATGCTGAAGCAGAAAAAGAATAATTTAACGCATATTTAATATATTTAATATAAAAGAATGGCAGCCTTTAATTAGGCTGCCATTTATTGTTGTTTTATAACACTATCTTAAAGCTGATCGGCTATCTGATAAATAAGTTTTTCGCTCTTTTCCCAGCCAAGACATGGGTCAGTAATTGACTTTCCGTATACGCCTTCACCGATTTTCTGTGCACCGTCTTCAATGTAGCTTTCAATCATAAATCCCTTTACAATTGAACGTATTTCATTGCTATGACGACAGCTGTGCAGAACCTCGTTGCATATGCGGATTTGCTCCAGATATTTCTTTCCGGAATTTGCATGGTTTGCATCTACAATGACAGATCTGTTTGCTAAATTTTTCTTATTATACAGCTCATATAAAGTGATGAGGTCTTCATAATGGTAATTAGGAAGTGAACGTCCGTTTGTATCAACATAACCACGTAAGATCGCATGAGAAAGCGGATTGCCTTTAGAACAAACTTCCCAGCCACGATAAAGAAATGTATGTGATGCCTGAGCTGCTACAATAGAATTCATCATTACAGACAGATCACCGCCGGTAGGGTTTTTCATACCTACTGGAATATCAAGTCCGCTTGCAGTAAGTCTATGCTGTTGATTTTCAACAGAACGTGCACCGATAGCTACATAAGACAAAATATCTGATAAATATCTATGGTTTTCCGGATACAGCATTTCATCTGCACAAGTAAGACCTGTCATTTCAACTGCCTGAGTATGAAGATGTCTTATTGCAATAAGACCTTCCAGCATATCTTCTTTCTTTTCAGGGTCTGGCTGATGTACCATTCCTTTATATCCTTCGCCGGTAGTACGTGGCTTATTTGTGTAAATTCTCGGAATGATTATAAGTTTATCTTTAACCTGTTCCTGAACCTTAGCAAGACGGCATACATAATCAAGTACAGCGTCTTCTCTGTCTGCTGAACATGGACCTATAATCAGCAGCATTTTGTCTGACTCACCTGTAAATACTTTCTTGATTTCTTCGTCACGTTTAGCCTTATGCTCTATAACAGTTTCAGGCAGAGAAAATTTTTCTTTTAAATCCTTTGGAATTGGAAGCTTTCTTATAAAATTCATATTATTCATTGCTTTTATCTCCTTTGTGCTTTAGCACTATAGTACTGCAAAGCATTAAAGTGCTTTACATACTTATATTATACCCTTTTAATTATAAATGCAAGCTTTTTTTATAATGTTAAACAAAAATTTTGATTTACATAATATACTGATAAAAAACAAAGCATGCATTTTATTTATTTTAACACATAGGAGAGTAAAAGTCAATGGGACTTTAATTCAAGATTTATAAGTTGAGCTTACAAAATAAAACAAATAAGTCCGCCGCATCCTTCATTTATAACACGTTCTAGAGTTTCCTGTAATTTCATTCTTGCACCAATAGGCATTTTCCCAAGTTTACTGCGAAGTCCTTCACCAACAAGTTCATGCAAAGATTTACCGAATATATTCGATGTCCATATTTTGGTGCTGTCATCTTCAAATCCGTCAAGGAGATAGGATATTAGCTCTTCGCTTTGACGTTCTGTACCCACAATAGGACTCACTGCGGTATTTATTGTTGCCTTCATAAGATGAATTGACGGTGCAGATGCCTTTAGCCTTACTCCATATTTTCCTCCTTGCTTTATGATTTCAGGTTCTTCCAATGAAAGCTCTGAAAGTTCCGGCATTATTATTCCATATCCGGTTGACATAGCCTCTTCAAGTGCAGGTGCAAAACGGAGATATTTTTTCTTCATCTCACAAAGTTCTGTCAGGATACTCATAAGTTCGCCGTCTGAATGGATGTCAAGACCTGTTTTTTCACAAAGTATAGTATAAAACAATGATGATGAAACTTCAACAGATACTTTAGCTGAACCGGTTCCAAGGTCGGTGTCTATGAATGATACATTTGTTATATGTTCACAAAGTTCGGGCAGTTTCTCAAATGCTTTAATATCACGTACAGCTCTCATTTCTTTTGCACTTTGCCTAAGGGCAGAAAATACAGCTTCACGCAGCCAATGGTTATATTCAAGACTGCTAAGCCAGCTTGCTGTACGTATTTGAACTTCACGAAGAGGAAACGCATATAGAAGTTCCATGAGTATTTCTTTTATATCCTCATCTGAAAGATCTGGACAGCATACAGGAATAACTGCTGCTTTATACTTGTTTCTAAGATTTTCCGCAAGTTCCTGTGCGGCATTGCCTTTAGGTTCTATGCAGTTTAAAAGAATTACAAATGGTTTGTTTATTTCCTTGAGTTCATTTATAACACGTTCTTCACATTCTTCATACTGTCTGCGAGGAATATCTGTTATACTGCCGTCTGTTGTAACAACGACCCCTACTGTTGAATGATCTGTAATAACTTTTTGAGTACCCACTTCAGCCGCCATTCCAAATGGTACAGCTTCATCGAACCAAGGTGTTTTTACCATTCTGGGCGATTCTTCTTCCATATATCCCAAAGCATCTGGAACTATGTATCCAACACAGTCTACAGCTCTTACACGCAGATGAACACTGTCCTTTAGAGTTATTTCAACAGCTTCTTCCGGTATAAATTTAGGTTCAGAAGTTTGTATAGTCTTTCCGCCTGCTGATTGCGGAAGTTCCAGAGAAGCACGTTCTTTTATGCTTTCATCATGAATATTTGGTATTACCAGCTTTTTCATAAGCTGACCTATAAATGTAGATTTTCCGGTTCGTACAGGGCCTACAACACCTATATAAATATCTCCGCCTGTACGTTTTGCAATATCTTCATAGAAATCCTTTTGCATATGCTTTGTACACCTCCTTAGTATACTATTGGAATCAGCAGCATCTCTGATTTAGTTAGAACATCGCCTGTAAGACCGTTTTCTTCCATAACAGCAGCGACCTTTGTGCTGCATCTTTTTGCAATATCCCATATATGTTCACCGGCTGTACCGTAATAAAGCCTTAATGCACAATCCCTGTCAAATACAGGAGCATTTTCTGGGTTTAGATTTATGCCGGTAATTCCAGTCATATTTGTTACAGGATATGCCATTCCGGATAATCTTACATTGCATTTTATAGAGATGCTTCCGTCAGCACCCAAGTGATATGAAGAATCAGATGGTTCGGCACTTGCAAAAACAAGCATTTCATCAGCACGTATATTTATCGGCAGCAGCTCTTCAAATGCTTCTTCACGTTCCAGAAGAGTGGTGGAGCCGTCTGCATTTTCAGCAAGAACACTTGCACACAGCATACCGCATACACGAATTTTTCCTTGCTGTGAAAGCGGAGTTATGCTGACATTTTTCATGTGACAGTGAAGGTCGTATATTTGTTCAGGTGCATTTTCTCCGGTTCCTATTGTTGCAGTACAGGTGAATATTTCTGAAAGTGCAACAGGAGCTGCTGAAATTTTAAGCTGCTCTGATTCACAGCTGCATCCTGCCTTTGTGGAATATGCATCAGTTACAATAGGGACAGATTTAGATTTGCATACTGTACAAATCAATCTGACTTCTGCGGTGCATGAAAGCGTTTTCATATCATTGCCAGAAGGTTTAGCTTCAAAGTTTATCATTTGAGCGTCTGCCGTTCCGGTGTAAGTTTCATCTATTCCTTCTACATCTATTATTTGACTATATGGACACATTGAAAGATGAAGTGATTGTACAGTTGCATCGTCACTGCTGCCGGAGCGATAGAGAATATCAGCAATTATTTCACCACGCAGAACAAGTTTTCCTGCAATTACACTGCACTCTCCCTGAACGGCTCTTGCGGTGCATCTTAAAATAGATTCAGCAGGCGGTTTTGATGTGCCAAGGTCAATATCTTCGGAAAGATTTATATTTCTGGATACTTTTTTTATTTCTGAAACAGCTGTAACAGGTCTTTGCTGCAATTGCAAACCTGAATTATCAGAGCCGTCACTATCACCTATATCGCATATAACCTCCTGTATACGCTCTGAACTTACTCTTATTCTTACAGAAACAGCACCACGAACATCAAGCCTGCGTTTGCCGGTGGCACGGCAGTTCTGGTAGTCGGTTTTTACATGGAAATATACAGCTCTATCACAGCCTTCCGGCACATCGGCAGTTTTGCTGTAGACTGCATTTTGAGAAACGCAGTGCAGAGCTTTGCTTTCTTCGCTGCAATAAATCACACGTATAAGTACACTTAGTTCATAGCTGAGTTTTCCTCCCGACAGCTTATAATCAGTGATTGATGCCGACGCAGTACAGCATATAACCCTAAATATTTCAGGGTCATAGTCCGGCAGAACAAGACTTTGAGTGAAGTCCTGTTCTTGCAGTTCATCGAGAATAATTTCTGTTACCGGTAAACATTCGGTGCAAACTTTACATTCCATTTG
Organism: uncultured Ruminococcus sp.; assembly: GCA_937907215.1. Taxonomy (GTDB): domain Bacteria; phylum Bacillota; class Clostridia; order Oscillospirales; family Ruminococcaceae; genus Ruminococcus_C. The sequence continues at coordinate 16,993 of CALESG010000057.1, read as the reverse complement.
ATTTCCTCCTTGTACATTGCTTTTTTTAAGTTTATGCGATATTTCTTGTTTGTATGATTGATGTTCATAGAAAAAGCCTATCTCCATATAGTACGGCTGTTTTTTATCATAAAGAACAAGCAAATTGAAAAATGTTAAAAATAAGTTAAAAATGCGATTAAATTATTGAAAAAAATGTAGCAATGTGATATAATAAGTAGGATATTTAATACTTTTGAAAGGAGTATATATTATGTATATTATTGTAAAAGAAGGCGGAATGGCTAAGAGAATCGTAAACACAACCACATCTTCAGCTATTACGATCGATGAGCTTGGAACAGGAACTGCGAGAAAATATGTTGTAGCTGCTTATTATGGCGAAGATGCAAAAGGTGCAAGAAAACAGATAGCTATTGATAAGTTCAATACATATAAAGAAGCACAAAATCTTTTGACCCAGATCTCCACTTGCATTACAAACGGCGACAGATCATGTGTAGTAAACAGTAATTGATAGTTTTAAAATATTCCATATAAAAGCAAAGGCTGCTGCAAAGTTTAAATTTTGCAGCAGCCTTTTTTGTTTTGATTTATTTAAATTAGATCTATTTTTCAGAAGCTCCACGAACAACAGCCTTTAAACCGCCTTTTATATATATTGTTATATTGCAATATTTTTGTTTCTTTGCCATAGGGGTTCGAACGATTTTTGTTAGTGATATATTATCCTTTTCTGTAACAATAGTATAGAATGAAAAATTTTGACTATACGATATAGATATTTCTTTATTGTCCCATGCTATTACTTGAGTACGAAATGTTATCAGCCTTATCAAAAGGAAAATAGCAGCCGGCACAAGTGCTATGCCAAACAATGGAAACATTATATCGTAAGCATATGATTTTATATATGATATTATTAAAAGCAATCCAAGTATTATTCCAATAATCGTCATCGGCTGCCATATAAAGCACCATAGGGTATACGGACTTGGAATGGTTTTGTTTTTATGCTTTTTCGAAAAGGTGGAATTGAGGTGTGATTTTCTTGATACTATCGGAACAAGCAGAGCTTTTTTATCCCTTATACTTCTGCTTGATGGATATGTTACAAATAGTGATGCTATTCCTGTTATTTTGCTAATAAAACCTTGCTTCATTATTATGCATTCAATAGACGGAGTGTATATATTTATATGATTCCTTGGAAACAAGCCTGATAAAATTCGTATTATATTTGAATCTATCGCAGTGTGAAAACCGGCTGAACGCATAAGATTTATAATAAATGAAATAAAGCGGCAGAAAAGCAGTATTATAAGTATGATTATAATTATTTTTGGTACTGCTCGGAATATTGATGCAGCAGCGTCGCTCATCTTATCAATTGCTTCTGTGATATGAAGTTCTGTAAGAATTTCTCTGGCAGCATTTTTAATTTCAATAAAAAACGCTGCTATATAAAGCGTTCCGGACAGAGTGCTTGAGAATAAAAAAGAATATAGAATTATTTTCCATATACTTATGCTGTAAGTGAATTTGAATTTTTTTTCTTTTTTACATATGGGTATTTGAGCAGAAAGTTCATCGCAGTCTTTTTTTCTTATCCAAAGCACAGTGTCGCCTGTGATTTTGCCTGCGGTGTTTTCTATTCTGAATATAGAGAGTCTTAGCATAAAGGGAAGCTTTACTTCTGATTCCAAAGCAGCGGTTATTTTTTCAAATGGAATAACAATACGCTTTTGAATAAAAATGCCCTGAACTAATATAAAATTTTTACTGTCAGAACAATACCTGCATCCAAGCCATCTTACAAGTGCCGAACCAAAAATAAAAAGCATTACTAGAATATCCATCCATGCACCTTTTAGCCATTCTATAAAAGCTTCCGTTGAAAATGGAAAAAGATTAAGAGAACGCAGTAGGGGAAGAAAAAGAAGCCATAAATTTACAGCACAGTGCTGTAATATTCTTATTGGGTGTTCATGTTTCATTTCGCTTTTTATTCTCATGGCATCGACCCTTCGTGTCTGTTATTTACTATATCGCTTAGGTTATCTACGATTTCCTTTGAATCAGTATCTTTTATAAATGGCAAAACAAGTTTTTTTCCATAAACACAAAGGACTATAAAATTAAGACTTGTGTATTTTGAAAAAGGTGTTTTTATAAAGTATATAAGTTCGATTCTGCTTATTTTCATATGTCTTTCACAGGATATGATAATGCCGCTTTGTAATGTGACTTCATTTTCGTCTATGTATACGATTAAATTTTTCAGCATCAGCTTTATATATATTCCTATAGAAATTTCTATTAAAATCAGTAATACTGCTGCAATATAGAAAAGTATTTTGTTTAAAGCTATTTTAGCGGCAATAAAAAGAATTATAACAATTGCAGTTAAGATAGACATTAAACTTATAGCAGCACTTCGTGGCGGCGTGTATTTTTTATTCATGATATAGCCTCCAGACTTTGTGAAATTTTCTTTTTTTATTTTAACAAAGTTTTATATAATTGTCAAGTTGCTGTTTGTTTTAATTAAAATAAATCGTTCTTATCGGTCTAATGCAGAATCATTTTGTATACTAATATTATATATTAGTTATAATGCGAAATATGTCGCAGGAAAAGGGTGGAGAAAAAATTATGCTTGAAACTATAAATAATTACATCTGGAATTCAGGATTGTTGATACTGCTGCTTGGAACAGGGATATTTCTTACATTAAAGACAAAATTTTTTCAGCTTAGACGTTCTGGATTTATTTTTAAAAGTGTAAGACGTTCTCTTAAAAACAGTGGTTCATCTCAATGGAAAATCTCTGCCTCTGCCTTGGCTGCTTCAATGGGTACTGGTAATATAGTAGGTGTTACTGCCGCTATAGCAATAGGTGGAGCTGGTGCTGTTTTTTGGATGCAGGTGTCTGCTTTTTTTGGAATGATGCTGACTTATGCGGAAAATGTTTTGTCAATGAAATTCAGGCATATTGAAGAAGATGGAAATGTGATAGGAGGTGCTGCCGCATACTTGAGATATGGACTTGGCAGCAAATCTCTTGCATATATATATGTTTTTTTCTGCATTCTTGCATCATTGGGAATGGGAAATATGACTCAGGGAAGTGCAGCGGCACAAGCACTTTCGGGTGCATTTGGTTTTTCTCCTGTAGTTGTTGGAGTTTTTATAACTGTATTTTTATTGGCAACAGTTATAGGCGGAGCTAAGAGCATTGGCAATGCAGCAAAATTTTTGCTTCCATTTGCGGCAATAAGTTATATGATCCTTGCATTATCCGTTATTTTTGTGAATTTCAAGAATATACCGTATGCATTTGGGGAAATATTTAAAAGTGCATTTGGAATAAAGCAGGTCGGTGCAGGTTTATTTGGCAGTGCTTTATCTGCTGGTCTTAGACATGGAGTTTTTTCTAATGAAGCAGGACTTGGCAGCAGTGCACTTATACATAGCAATGCCGAAGACAGTGACCCTTATTTACAAGGAATGTGGAGTATATTTGAAGTGTTTCTTGATACAATGGTTTGTTGTACTCTTACCGCACTTATGATTTTAACATCCGGCGTAAACATAGAAATGGGAGCAAAGCCGGTATCAGATGCTTTTAGCATAATTCTTGGAAAATACAGTGGTGCAGTAACATCTGTAATAATCGCACTTTTTGCGGTATGTACAATGCTTGGCTGGTTTTACTGCGGTGAAACTGCTCTTAAAAGTCTTGGTATAAATGCTTGCAAAAAGAAAAGTGTTATCTTGACATATCGCATAATATTTTGTCTATTGGGCGGTTTTGGCTGTACAGGAGCATTATCTGATATGTGGACTCTTTCCGATATAGCCAATGGTCTTATGGCAATACCAAATTTACTTGCACTATTGCTTCTTTCAAGATATGTCACTATACCGATAAAGCGTGATGAATGTGGAAAATAATTGTCATGTGTGTATAAAATGATGAAAGGCACATAAAATTCATAAAGAATGCTTGACATTATTTTTGCTTTTTTTGTATAATTATAAGTACATATGATTGTACGTTTTTTGGTAAATAAGAGAAAATGTTTCGCCGTACGCAGTGAAGCGGCGGCAGTTTATCAATTTTTAGAAGCAAGTATGATAAATGCCAGCATGGCAGTTAAAAGTAAAAGAAACAGCAGTGCAGTGCTTTTTATAGTCTGACTGCAAACGGGCAATTGCCTGATATTTTATTTGACAGCTTATTAGATAGCTTTAGCACAGTGCCGGGAACGGAATGAAGGCGTATGTATAAAGTTGGTTTTAAAATGTGATGTATAGCTGTCATCTTCTGCCGTGTTCGGCACGGAAAGAGAGGGTATTTTTTTGGCATTAACAGAAGGAAAAAACAATCGTAGTTCAAAGGCAACGCAAAATGCGGGCAGAGCATCGTATCGTAAAAATTACAGAAGTAATCCACGGGCAAATGCACTTGAAACTAAATCAGCAGCAAGAACTGTGAAAAACAATAATACACGAAGGGAAAACAGAAAAAATCCTGTTCGTATAATTCCACTTGGCGGACTTAATGAGATCGGTAAAAACATGACAGTCTTTGAATGTTGTAATGATATGTTCATTCTGGACTGCGGACTGGCATTTCCGGATATGGATATGCCGGGCGTTGATATAGTTATTCCTGATTTCACTTATGTTGTTGAAAATAAGGACAGAGTCAGAGGCATTGTATTAACTCACGGTCATGAAGACCATATCGGCGGTCTTGCGTATCTTTTAAAGAAGATAAATGTTCCTATTTATGGTACAAGACTTACTCTTGCACTTGTAAAAGGTAAATTAGAAGAACACGGTCTTTTAAATACGGCAAAATTATTTGAAGTTCAGCCGAGAAAGACTGTTCATCTTGGCTGTATGGCAGTTGAATTTATAAATGTAAATCACTCAATACCAGATGCAGTTGGTATGGCTATCCACACACCGGCAGGAATTATAGTTCATACCGGTGACTTCAAGGTGGATTTCTCACCTGTTGACGGTTCTGTCATCGATCTTGCAAGATTTGGTGAACTTGGAAGCAGGGGAGTTCTTGCACTTATGGCGGACTCAACAAATGCAGAGCGAGTTGGCTTTACACGTTCGGAAAGAACAGTTGGCGGTTCATTTGAAAAGCTGTTTGAAAAAGCAGGCTCAAAACGTATAATCATAGCGACATTTTCTTCAAACATTCACCGTATCCAGCAAATTATTGATAATGCAGTGCGTCATAAAAGAAAAGTTGCAGTATTTGGACGAAGCATGGTTCATGTTATGGGTACTGCCCTTGAGCTTGGTTATCTGAAAGTTCCGGAAGGTACTATTATTGATATAGATGATATGAACCGTTATCCTGATGAACAAGTCGTTTTAATAACTACAGGCAGTCAAGGCGAACCTATGAGCGCACTTACACGTATGGCTATGAATGGTCACAAGAAAGTAACTATTACTCCAAATGATTTTATTATCATTTCTGCTACACCAATTCCAGGCAATGAAAAATATGTTACACGTGTAGTAAATGAGCTTATGCGTTCTGGTGCTGAAGTAATATATGAAGCTATGTATGAAGTTCATGTTTCAGGTCACGCCTGTCAGGATGAGCTGAAGCTTATTGAAGCACTTACAAGACCAAGATATTTTATTCCTGTACACGGAGAATATAAACATCTTGCAAAGCACGCACAAATAGCTATTTCCATGGGTATACCGGAGGAAAGAATAATTATTGGTGAAAATGGCAATGTAATTGAGCTGGACAACCAGTCTATTCGCATTGCATCTCAAGTTACATCTGGTCGTGTTATGGTAGATGGATTGGGAGTAGGCGATGTTGGGTCAATAGTTTTGCGTGACAGACGTCATCTTGCTCAAGATGGTTTGATAATAGTTGTAATAGGAATTGAAAAGATTACAAACACTGTCGTTTCAGGACCTGATATAATTTCAAGAGGCTTTGTATATGTGCGTGAATCAGAATCACTTATGGCAGAAGCAAAGCAAGTCCTTTTGCGTACTCTTGATAATTGCACCAGACAGGATCTTAGAGAATGGGGAGCATTAAAAACAAAACTGAGAGATGTTTTGTCGGAATATATTTATGGCAAAACAAAGAGAAGCCCTATGATACTTCCTATTATTATGGAAATATAAGAACCTGTATTCATAGGATAATTCGCATATCTTTTTGGCGAATTTTGCATATGCCTGTGCCAACAAAAGCTCACCATACGGCAGTATGCTTTCACTTTTGTGCAATGTTCTCTGAAAAATTATGCTCAAGAATTAACACATCTTCCCTTTGAATCGGATTATAACATTATATATTAAAGTATTATATTTATAACTCTTGCATTATCTTTATTATTTTTATGTTAGTACACTTAAACAGTGTGACTTTTACAGTAAAATTTTAGTTTTTTAATTATAAAATTTTACTTACGGAGGAAAACGTAATGAAAAGAAATAAGGACACATTATTCCTTTTATTTTCAGTGCTTATGCTTTTAAGCACTGGAATACCTTTTATTATTTATATAACAAAAAATGGCTGGAATGGTCTTGCTTGGTTACTTCTGCCGGCTGTTATTTTCAGCATTGCTTTGATCGTATTTGGAGTTTTTGTACAGGACAGGCTGTTTTCAGGTCAGTTTATGGGCGAAGCTGTTCAGGAGCTTGCAAGTACTTCTCTCCGTAGGCTTTCTGTTCCAGTAGTACTTACAGAGGAAAACGGCAGGATATTTTGGTATAATGAAAAATTCAGATCGCAGTTTTTGCAAGGCAGAAGAAAAAGCGTGACCTTTCAAGAATTGCTTTGCATGAATGTCAATACTCTTATGGATGGTCATGACCTTATGCTTGAGCATCATGGAAAAAAATATCGTGTGCATAGCGAAACGATCCATATGAACGAATTGAAAAAGTTTTATGCAGTGCAGTTTGTGGATATAACAGATCAGGTCAAACTTCAAAATGAACTAAGAGAGTCAAGACCATGTGTTTTGCTTATGGTAATTGATGGTTATGACGATGTAATGCAGTATGCGAAAGAAAGTGAAAAGGCACAGGTTTCAGCAGAAGTAGAGCTTTTGCTTGAAAACTTTATGGCAGGAACAAAGGGTATTGTAAGAAAGATAGACAATGACCAGTTTTATGCTGTAATGGAAACAAGACATCTTTACAATGCAATGGATAAGCGTTTTCCGATTCTTGATGAAGCAAGAAAAATTTGTGTTGCCGGCAGGTTTAGAGTTACATTTTCAATAGGTGTCGGCATAGGCGGAACATCTCTTGAAGAGAGTGAAAAGATCGCAAGACAATCGCTGGATATGGCATTGGGAAGAGGCGGAGATCAGGCAGCTGTTAAGATGGAGAATGGTTTTAACTTTTATGGCGGCGCATCAAAGGGTGTAGAAAAGCGTTCAAAAGTTATGATTCGTTCCATGGCACTGGCATTGCAGGAAATGATAGAAAATGCTGAACACATATACATAATGGGACACCGTTTTGGAGACCTTGATTCTATAGGTTCAGCCTGCGGCATGGCAGGTGCAATAGCACTTATGGGTAAGCCGGTTTCTATTGTTGCAAAGCGTCAAAGCTGTCTTGCCGGTGATCTTATCGATAGAATGAAGGCTTGCGAAAAGCCGCCTGAATTTATCGAGCCTTTAATAGCAGTTGCACAGGCAAATGAAAAATCTCTGCTTATTGTAGTTGACACTCATAATAAAGATATATTGGAAAGCTTTGAACTTTATCAAAAGATACAGAATGTGGTAGTTATAGATCATCACCGTAAAAATGTTAATTATATTGAAAATGCAGCACTTTTTCATCATGAACCATATGCATCATCGGCATCGGAGATGGTCACTGAACTTATACAGTATTTCAGACTTGAAAAGGATATACCTGCTGCATATGCAGATGCACTTCTTGCGGGAATCACGCTTGATACAAAGAATTTTGTAATGAGAACGGGTGTTCGTACATTTGAAGCTGCTGCATATCTCAGACGCATAGGAGCAGATACGATTCAAGTAAAATCACTTTTTTCCGATACTATTTCTATGTATCAGATGCGTTCACAAATAGTAGCACACGCTGAGATCTTTAGAAATAATGCTATTTCTGCTGTAAAGATTCAGAATAGTTCCACAAGACTGCTTGCAGCACAGGCAGCAGATGAGCTTTTGAGCATACAGGGTGTTGAAGCGTCATTTGTACTATATCTTGATGGCAATGGCATAAGTATATCTGCACGTTCTCTTGGAAAAGTAAATGTGCAGCTGATAATGGAATCTCTTGGCGGCGGCGGTCATCAGACTATGGCAGCGGCACAGATCCCATCGACAACACTTCAGGATACAAAAGAACGTCTTTTGCAAGTACTGGAAGCTTATGAATCGGAATTAAAAAAACATTAAATAGAGAAAGGATAGTTTATTATGAAGGTTATTTATTTACAAGATGTAAAAGGCTCTGGAAAAAAGGGCGAGGTAAAAAATGTAGCAGATGGTTATGCAAGAAATCTGCTCTTTCCAAAGGGTTTGGCAATAGAAGCAAATGCTAAAAATCTTTCTGAACTTGCAGGAAAGAATTCATCAGCAGCCCACAAAATAGATGTTGAAAAGCAGAAAGCTAATGAAATTGCAAAACTTATAGGCGGCAAGACAGTAAAAGCTATTGCAAAGGCAGGTTCAGGCGGCAGGCTTTTTGGTGCAGTTACTGCTCAAAATGTTGCAGATTGCATTGAAAAACAGTACGGCTGCAAAATCGACAAGAAAAAGATTTCACTTAAAACAGAGATAAAGAATTTCGGTACTTATGAAGCAGATATAAAGCTTTATGCAGGTATTTCCGCAAAAATAACTGTAGAAGTTTCCGAGAGCTGATGTATAAATATGGGCGACATTGTTCGCCCGTATTTTTTAGCAGGAGGTGTGATTTATGGCTCAAGGTCAGTTTGAACAGTTAGAAACAAGCGGAGAACTGCCATTTAGTCTGGAAGCAGAACAAACTATACTTGGAGCAATTTTGACAGACCCTGATGTTTTATCAACTGTTCTTGAAAAAGTAAAGCCTGATTGTTTTTTTAATGATCAGCACAAGGCACTTTTTCAAATAATAGTGCAGATGTTTACATCTGGCGAAAAAGCAGATGTAATTACTGTTTTAAATGCGTCAATGCAGCAGCACCTGTTTGATACTACACAAGAGGGCAGAGCATATCTGGCAGCACTGATAAATATGGTGCCGTCTGTTTCAAATGTTGAAAGCTACTGCGATATAGTTGCAGAAAAGTTTTACCTAAGAAGTCTTGCATTTGCCGCAAGGTCAATATTGCAGGACGTTCAAAGCGGTGATATGAATGCACAGACACTTCTTGACAGTGCAGAGCAAAAAATATTTGATATTCGTCAAGGCAAATCTATACAAGGACTTGTAAAGATAGGCGATGCTATATGTGAAGCCTATGACCGCATAGGAAAAATATCAGGGCCTGACAAAGAAAAATATCTTGGTGCTCGTACAGGTTATAAGTATCTTGATACAGTAACATCCGGTCTTAATAAATCAGATCTTATATTGATAGCTGCCCGTCCTGGTATGGGTAAAACATCATTTGCAATAAATATAGCTACAAATGTAGCAAGACGTGGAGATAAAGAAGTTGCAGTATTTTCACTGGAAATGTCCAAAGAACAACTTGCAACACGTATGCTGTCTACAGAGGCACTTGTAGATTCACACAAGCTTAGAAGCGGTTATCTCACAAATGATGACTGGGTAAGACTTGCACAGGGTGCAGGTGTACTCAGTGGTTTGCCGATGTATTTTGATGATACAGCAGGTATTACGGTTCAGCAGATAAAAGCCAAACTTAGACGTATGAAAAATTTAGGACTCGTTGTAATAGACTATCTTCAGCTTATGACTTCTACTCTTAAGACAGATAATCGTGTGCTTATTATTTCAGAAATAACACGACAGCTTAAGATAATGGCAAAGGAACTTGATATACCAGTTGTTCTGTTGTCACAGCTTTCCCGTGGACCTGAAGGCAGAAATGATAAGCGACCAATGCTTTCAGACCTTCGTGAATCCGGTTCTATTGAGCAGGATGCGGATATTGTAATGTTTTTGTATAGAGATGCTTACTATAATAAAGACAGTGCGACTCCAAATATTTCTGAATGCATTATAGCTAAAAATCGACATGGTGAAACAGGAACAGTAAATCTTGTATGGGATGGTCAATTTACACGTTTCAGTGATGCGGAGATGCGTGATGAGCATTAAAGATAATTTTTTAAATAAAATGGAAAGGTTTATTCTTTCTGAAGAACTTATTCCTAAAGAAAGCGAAATTTGCTGTGCATTATCAGGCGGTGCGGACAGTGTGGCATTGCTTATAGGAATTCTCATGCTTAAAGAAAAGCTTTCTATAAAAAAGATTTCCGCTGTTCATATAAATCATTGCCTTAGAGGCAAAGAAAGTGACGGAGATGAACAGTTTTGTCGTGATTTGTGCGATAGACTTGGCATTACTATTCATGTTCACCGATGCGATGTCAATGCTTATCGTGAAAAAAACGGCGGTTCAGTAGAAACAGCTGCCAGACAATGCCGGTATACAGCCTTTGAAAAGGAGAGCGGACTTATTGCAACAGCTCACACAGCCTCTGATAATCTTGAAACTGTTTTACAGCGTATAGCAAGAGGAACAGGACTTCATGGCTTGTGCGGTATTCCGGTTAAGAGAGGACGATTTATAAGACCTATTTTATTTGCATCACGCAATGAAATAGAGGCGTTTTTAAGTGAACAGAATGAATGTTTTGTTACAGACAGTACTAATAATTCAGATGATTATACAAGGAATCGTATACGTCATAATATAGTTCCGCTTTTGCAGGAGCTGAATCCGGCGGTGGAAAAAAGAGTTTTTGAAATGTGCAGTTCCCTTAAGACAGATGATGAGTTTTTTGACGAAGAATGTATGAAAGCATATAGCAGACATTTTAAAGAACCTATGTGCCTTACAGATATATTGTCTTTACCGGAGGCTGTTCGTATAAGATGTGAAGCAAAGCTTTTGGAGAAATGCGGTATATCGTATAATTCAAGAATGATAAGAGATATTGAGAAAATTGTAAAATCCGGAGGAAGATGTCATCTTGCAGGAGATGTTGACTGCTTTGTTTCTAAAAATGAACTTGTTATTAGAAAAAGAGAGGAAACACTGGATTTAAAAAGAGAAATTTGTTTTAATATAGGAAAGCAATCGATTTTTTCCAACATATTTTTTGTTTCAAAGCTTATAACAGATGAAGATGAAATAAATGTTTGCATAATTAACAAAAAATTCACAAATCATTTGGTTGATTATGATAAAATAAAAGGGTGTGTAACACTAAGAAGTCGCAGACCCGGTGACAGAATTCAGCTTCCAGGGCGTGACTTTACTGTATCAATAAAAAAACGAATACAAGAGGTCGTTCCGCTTAGAAAACGGCAAACTCTACATTTTCTTGAGGACGAAGAAGGTATAGTGTATGCCGAAGATATAGGTATTGCAGAGCGAGTAAAACCTGTGGCTGGTGTGACAAAAGCACTTTTGTTTTTAAACACTGAATATGAGGAAAAAAAACCTCTTGAATGAGAAAAGGAGTGAATGCTTTGACACCAAAAAAGAATCGTGGAATAGGTGCATATTTGATCGTTGCATTAGTACTTGTTGTTGCCTTGATCTTTATGTTTTCAGGCCTTGGCAGTAATTCTTCAGACGCTGAATATTCTGAAGTGCTTTCATATTTTGATGATTATGAAGTAAAGGAATATAAACTTGACCTTGGTAACGGTGATCTTACGATCGTATTACAAGATGATTCAAGACTTGCCTACGAAGTACCTGATGTAGGTTTGTTTGTAAAGAACGTTGAAGATTATCGTAAGGAGTATAATAAGAAAAATCCGGATGCACCACTTAAAATGGATTACATTAAAGCAACTGATTCATCTTGGCTGCTGTCACTTATCCCTACGTTCCTTATACTTGGAATGGGTATTATAATGATCGTGGTTATGATGCGTCAAGCAAGCGGAGGAAATAAATTCTCATCATTTGGAAAGGCGAATATTAAAAATCAACAGAATACCAGAAAGGCAACATTCAAGGATGTTGCTGGAGCAGATGAAGAAAAGCATGAGCTTGAAGAAATAGTTGATTTTCTTAAAAATCCTAAAAAGTATAGTGATATTGGTGCTCGTATACCAAAGGGAGTACTTCTTATGGGACCTCCCGGTACTGGTAAAACTTTGCTGGCAAGAGCTGTTGCAGGTGAAGCTGGCTGCCCGTTCTTTTCGATTTCAGGTTCAGACTTTGTTGAAATGTTCGTAGGTGTGGGTGCATCACGTGTACGTGACTTGTTTGAACAGGCAAAGAAAAATAGCCCTTCTATTATTTTTATAGATGAGATCGATGCCGTAGGTCGTCACAGAGGTGCTGGACTTGGCGGTGGTCATGATGAACGTGAGCAGACTCTTAACCAGCTGCTTGTTGAGATGGACGGTTTTACAGGCAAGGATAATGTAATAGTTATTGCAGCTACAAACAGACGTGATATACTTGACCCTGCACTTTTGCGTCCGGGAAGATTTGATAGACAGATAGTGGTAGGTTATCCTGATATAGAAGGACGAGAAGCAATTTTGAAAGTTCATACCAAAAATAAGCCTCTTGCACCAGATGTTGATCTTTCTACAATTGCAAAGACTACAGTTGGATTTACAGGAGCAGATCTTGAAAATCTTGTAAATGAAGCATCGTTGCTTGCAGCAAGAAGAAATAAAAAGGCCATCACTATGGACGAAATTTCTGAAGCTACAATTAAAGTTGTTGCAGGTCCGGAGAAGAAATCTCACCATAAGACAGAAAAAGAAAATCGTCTTACTGCATATCATGAAGCAGGTCATGCAGTATGTACGTATTATTGTGAGCATCAGGATAAGGTACAACAGGTATCTATTATTCCAAGAGGTATGGCAGGCGGATATACAATGTCATTGCCAGAGGTGGATAAGTCTTTTGTCACTAAAAAAGAGATGGAAGAAGATATTATCACATTGCTTGGCGGACGTGCAGCCGAATATCTCATATTGGATGATATTTCAACAGGTGCGTCAAATGACATTGAGCGTGCAACAGCAACAGCCCGCAATATGGTAACAAAATATGGCTTTAGTGAAAAGCTTGGTCCTATGGTATATGGCAGTGACCACAATGAAGTATTCCTTGGCAAGGAAATAGGTTCGTCAAGAGATTATTCTGAAAAGGTTGCAGCTGATATTGATTCAGAAGTAAGAACCTTGATTGAAACAGGCTATGCTGCTTCAATTGATATACTAAAGACACATATCGACCAGCTGCATTTGCTGGCTAAGTATTTGCTTATTCATGAGAAGATCGACAGAGATGACTTTGAGAAGCTTATGTCAGGTCAAATGCCGGAATCTGCATTTGAGGTTAAAAAGTCTGATGATTCTGAGAATAAAGAAGATACAGATAATAAAAGCGATATAGATTCAGAAACATCTATAGAAGAATAATAAATTAAGCGAGCTGGAAACGGCTCGCTTAATTTTATTTAGAATATTTATTTTCATATTTATCCTTATCTTCATTATCTTCGCCAAATAATTTAGGCATAATAGATTCTGGAGTAACAGGTTCGGGCAGACCTTTTTTTATGTCTATTAACAGAAGAATCATGCCTGCTGTTATAATTCCAATGCTTATCCATGTTGATGTAGAAAGTCCAAAGTAAATACCACGTTCAGTATCATATCGGAATTGTTCTGTAAATATTCTTATTATCGGATATAAGAATAAATAAATATAAATTGTGATATGTCTGTGTTTTGATTTTGAAATATACACTTGCATAATTATCGCAAGAATAAGCAGAATAGCTGCTTCTAAAAGCTGTACCGGAAAAAGTTTTACTCCATTTGGTGCTCCAAGGGAATCGGTAAAGGCTATGCCATATTTTTCAGATGGAATGCCATAGCAGCATCCAGCCATAAAGCATCCGACTCTTCCGAATGCATGAGCAAGAGGTACACTCGGTGAAATTATTGTTATGAAATGGATAGGGGAAACCTTCATTATTTTAGAGAATATTAAAATCCCTATAAGACCGCCTATGAATCCGCCATAGAACACAAATCCGCCTTGTATGATATTTGACAGCGTTTCAAAGTTGAATCCGTATTTTTCAAACATATTGCAAATGCCTTCAAAGTCTATTATAAAATAAAGCAGTTTTGCACCTAAAAATGCACCTATCAATATAGCGGCAAAGCATAAAATTAAATTATATTTGTCTATATTCGATTTTTTTCCGTTATACAATGCCAAAAGGCATGCAAGTATTATTCCAACAGTACAGCAGATACCGTATACTCCTATTTGAAAGGGTCCTATGTTTAGTATTGGAAACATGATAACCTCCATAATTATAAATTATATAAAATTATATAAAAACAAATGGGTCGCATAAGCAACCCATTTTTAATGAATTCACATTGTTTAAAAAAGAAGGCAGCTGCAAGTAGTGCAGAGTGTGCAGGCAAAAGCAAAAATACCGCAGAGTATAACAGCAATAAGGCTGCAAACAAAACCAGCAGTAGCTACGCCGCTAGGCTGTTCTTTTTTAGCGAGAACGCCAAGAATGATTCCTACAATACCAAGAACCAGACCAATCCACGCTCCGTAACCAGTAAAAGATAAAACCAGAGCAATAATACCCAGTACTAATGATGCAACAGCCATGAAACATCCTCCTATATAACTATATAATTTTTTGGTGTTCTATTGTGATTTCGATAGATATCTCTGTTAATTATTATATCATATCATGAAAATATTGTCAATATTAGCAGAAAAATATTATTGCAGGAATTACCTTTTTGCAGCTTTTTGTTGTGCTTTAAGTATCCTTACATCATATCCAACGAATTGATGGTTTGTATATGTTGCAAATATTCTTGAGGTTATTCTCTCCTCATATTTATTTGAAATTCCATTCCAGTCCATATTTGTGCTTATTATAGTGGGCAAACATCTGTTTATTCTTGTATTTATTATATTGTATATCATAGATTGATAAAATGGCGTGTCAAATTCTGTACCAAGGTCGTCCAAAATAAGAAGATCGCATTCAAGCAGCAGGGATAGAGTATCGTTTCCGCTTGTGTCACGTCCGAAATGTTCGTTTTCAATCTTTCTGAGAAAATTTATAACTGAGTCATAAAGTACGCTGAACCCTTTTTTTAGCACGACAGAGGCAATTGATAATGAAAGATGGGTTTTGCCAAGTCCCGTTTTGCCAAACATAAGGATACTCGGTGATCCTTTTGAAAAGTTTTCCGCATAGCTTTTGCAGAATTCAAAGATAATACTCATAGCTTTATAACAATCAGCACCGCTTTCAGTTTTGTGACCAGCATAATATGAAAGATCAAAGCTTTCAAAACTGCATAGATTTACCTGAGCATTTTTATTAAGTTCTGCCGCAGCTATCTTTGCAGTTAGTGTTGTAAGACAGCTGCAATATGTTCCTCCACTGTATCCGGTATCGTTGCATCTTGGGCAGGTATATTTTATCTCAAGATAATTTTCAGGGTATCCATTTGCTGCCAGAAGTTTGCGAACCATGATTTGTGCCTGTTGATTTTGTCGTTTAAGTATCTCAATGCGTTCTTCTGTATTTTCGCCATTTCTTATAATTTGCATAAGATTACGGCTTGTCTGAAATAATTGTTTGTTTATCTCTGCGATTTCCGGTATAAGTGTGTTTATTTCTTCAAACTTTCGGTCATTTTCAGTTACGGCACGATTACGTCTTGCACTTATTTCAGCACGTGCTTGTTCTAAATGTTCAGGTTTCATGTATTATCAAATCTCCTTTCTTTGAGTTTTTATTTATCAATATTATAAATAAGTGAACGGTAGGCATCAGCCATTGGACTTTCAGGAATCTCGGTCTTTTTCTTTCCGATGCTTTTTTTATTTTTTATTGTGTTGCTGTTTTGATTTAATTTATCGCCAATATCAACCTCTTCACGTGTTTTATAACCGGCATTGGACCAATTTATGAGTATTTTATTCATATAAGGAAGAGAAAGCTTATCTGTTTGTTCAATAGTTTTTTCATAAGCATATCTTATAAGATCCATAGGAATATTAAGTTTCTGCCAGCTGTCGAAAAATTCACGTTGTTTGGCGGTTGGTAATCTTTGCATGTCAAGAGTTCTTGCGACTAATCCATGATAAGAGCGACTTTCCTGATCTTTTACAATAGCGTCATTTATCTGCTGCATTGTACAAAGACCTTTGTTCCACCAATTGGAAATAAGCCTTTCTGCGTATTGCATAGTGCCTTTGTCGATGCTTAGGCAATAGGACATTATAGTTAGAATAATGTCACTTGGTACTTGAAGATACTGATACATCCATAAAAGTGAACGCTGCTGCATATGAGTAAGCGGTTCTCCCATAAGCTGTTCAGCCATCCTGAAAAGATCCATCATACCAGCGTTTCTTTTTAGCTCAGAGGCTATTTCACTTGGGGTTAGTGTTACTTCACCACTTGAGCGTTGCACAACGGCAACAGCGGCAGGAATAGATTCACTTTCTGATTTTTCTTTTTTTGTTTGCCGAACATCAGCAGATTCTGTTTCCTTCGTTTCCAAAGACTGCTCATTTATTGTAGATACTGTAGAAAAGAGATCGGTTTGTTCCCAAAATAGAATGGCTTCTTCAATAAGCTCTTCGTTCATTGAAAGCGATGTTGATATTTGCTCAGTATTTATTTCACTGCACTGATGACGCAGAAGATAAAGTAAAACTTTTAATTGTGACGGCGTGGCGAGTTTTAAATATTTGTCAACAACAGCTGTTGGAACACCAAAC
>CALESG010000056.1 GCA_937907215.1 uncultured Ruminococcus sp. | reverse complement strand
ATAGGCAATTCAAAAATTATCGCTTTTGACTATGAAACAGCACCGGACGAGCCTTATCGTACAGAAGAAAAAGCTGCTCTTGATCCGCATAAAAGTCATATTGTGGGATGCAGCTTTTCTGTGAAAGAGCATACAAGGATCTATATTCCTGTTGCTCATAAAATCGGAGAAAACATTGATAATATGCCGTTTTTAAATTTCCTGCGCAGTTTTCTCACGAATAAAAATATTATCAAAATCGCACATAATATTACCTTTGAATCTGCGGTGTCCTGTCATCAGGACATCGTGATTCAGCCGCCTGTCTATGATACGATTTGTGCGGCACAGATGACCTTGAAAAGTAATTATGAGTTCCGTAAGCTTGCCGACAGCGGTCTGAAAAGACTTGCAGCGGAGCTTTGTCATGAACCTCTGCCCACATTTTCAGATGTCACAAACGGCAGACATTTTGATGAGCTGAATGCACAAGATACTGAAACAGTGCGTTACGGCTGTGCGGACTCTGATTTTGCACTTCGGCTGTATTATATCTTCAACAACTGGTTTGACCGCTTTCTGCCGAAACATAGGTATATTGTGGAGCAGATTGAATCTCCTACAGCGGTGTATCTCGGCATTATGAAGCATAACGGTGTGCCGGTTGATGCGGATTTGATGAAGTCACGTCAGCAGGAAGCGGAACAGCAGATGCAGCGTATCAGAAACGAGATCACAATGCTCATTGGTGACGTTGAAATCGGTGCAAACTGCGGTACAAAGGCATTCAAGGATTATCTTT
The DNA here is from genome assembly GCA_937907215.1 of uncultured Ruminococcus sp. Taxonomy (GTDB): domain Bacteria; phylum Bacillota; class Clostridia; order Oscillospirales; family Ruminococcaceae; genus Ruminococcus_C. The sequence goes on along the minus strand of CALESG010000056.1, from coordinate 3,679 downwards.
ATCAGACCTTGAAGCTGCCTGTCATGAAAGTCACCGCATCGAATAAAGAAGCGGCAGATGACGCTTCCATGATCATGCTGAAAGAATGGTGTGATGAAAATCGCCCTGAACTTTCTCCATTGTTTGCATTGGTGCAGGAGTATCGTAAATGGGGCAAGATCAAGTCCACTTACATTGACGGATATTTGAAATACTTAAATTCCGAAACGGGGAGGATTCATCCGGATTTCTTTGCACTTTCTACGGAAACGGGACGTATGAACTGCCGAAATCCAAATTTGCAAAATTGCCCAAGAAAAAGCAACGACCCTATCGGAGTCCGCAACTTTATCAAAGCACCGGAAAATCATTTGATTTTGTCACTGGACTTTTCACAGATCGAACTGCGTGTGGGAGCATTTTACTGCCGTGACAGAACCATGATGGAAACCTACAAAAACGGCGGAGATATTCATGCTGCGACTACGTCTGTTATTTTCGGCTGTACCTATGAAGAAGCACAGGACAAGCACCGCAAGGAGTACAAGGAACAGCGTACTATCGCCAAAAATGTGAACTTCGGCACATTCTACGGACTGTTTCCGAAAGGACTGCAAAGTACGTTGAAATTCAAAGCAGGTGTGGAAAAATCCGTGGACGAGTGTGAAGCCATTATCCGAAACCTAAAAGCCGGATATCCTGCACTGACAACATGGCAGGAGGAAACAAAACGTGATGCCGTAGGAAAAATGTATATCGAAACATGGCTCGGACGTAGACGTTACCTTCCTAATATCCGCAGTGATAACTGGGGACTGAAGTCTTTTGCAGAACGCTGTGCATTGAATACGCCGATTCAGGGAACGGCTGCAGATATTCTGAAACTTGCAATTGTCCGCATCTTGGAGGGACTGCCGTCACGCCCGTGGCTGAAACCGATATTGCAGATACATGACGAACTGACGTTTATTATTCCGAAAGAAAAACTTTCCGAAGCAGTAGACTTTATCCGTGAATGTATGGAACAGCAGCCGTTTTCTGAGTTTGACCTGCCACTTGTGGCGGAGGCATCTGCCGGAGAAAGTTTCGGCAATTTAGAGGAACTGGAGGGATGAATTTGGCATCTACTCATAATAGTGAGGGATATTATTCCCCTACGGAATTTGAAGCAATGAGAAGAATCGAAAGTGAGGAACGAAAAGCACGCCGTTTAGCCAAATTTCGCCCTCTGATATATATCTGTTCACCCTATCGTGGCAATACAAATCTTAATATTGAAAATGCACGGAAATACAGCCGATTTGCAGTCAGACATCACAGCATTCCATTTGCGCCGCATCTGCTTTTTCCGCAGTTTATGGACGATACACTTGGTGAAGAACGGCAGACGGCAATGTTCATGAATTATGTAATGCTGACCAAATGCGTGGAATTATGGGTATTCGGCAGTAATATTTCTGAGGGAATGGCACAGGAGATAAAGTGGGCGAAACGCAGGCATATGCCGATTCGTTATTTCACGGAAAAAATGGAGGAAGTCTTATGAATATATCGGCTCAGGATGTCATAAATGTCATGTTTAATCCCGATGATACGGTGAATCTGCGTGTATTTGATGATAGAAAAGAGAGCATTTTCACAAGTGCAAAATTATCTGTTGAAGCGGGAAAGTTTTTTGCGGTGGAATCTACTTTGAGGGAACATAACAAGAAAAATCACGGTATATTTTTCGTAGTGAACTCCGGCGGTCAGACTGATGACAGCATTACTCGCATCAATGCACAGTTTGTGGAGATGGACGACAAATCTTTCGAGGAACAGCAGGCACTCATTGATGCGTTTTCTCTGCCGCCGTCCATGATTATCAGGACAAGAAAATCCCTACATACATATTGGTTTGTAAAAGATGCAAAAGTAGCACAGTTTCGTCCGATTCAGAAAGCTCTTGTACAGCATTTCGGCGGTGATCCTGCCTGCGTTAACGAGAGCCGTGTCATGCGTTTGCCAGGATTTTATCACTGCAAAAAAGAACCTGTTCTGGTGGAGTGTATCTCATTTCATCCGGAACGGAGGTATACGCAGGAGCAGCTTGCGGAGGCACTTCCAAATGTGGAAACTGAAACTCCGAAGGAAGAACTACATGGTGAGCAGAAAGGTATTCATATTGTAGAAGCGGAGTGCGATTTTATCAAGTACTGCCGTGACAATGCAGCGGTACTGCCGGAACATGACTGGTATGCGATGATCTCAAATTTAAGCGTATTTGACGGCGGTGCAGAGGTCATACATCAATACTCCAAGCCGTATCCGAACTACTCTTTTGATGAAACACAAAAGAAAATACAGCATTTTCTCAGCAGCGGTACAAAGCCGATGACCTGCCGTACAATTGCTGAGAAGGGTTATCAGTGTCCAAAATCAAAAGACGGAAAGTGCAAATGCAAATCACCTGCGGCACTTTGTTTTCAGCCTTTAACAATAAACGGAATTCGTGTTATTTTACGTCAGCAGGAGATTCAGAATGCGGTTGTAGAGGACTTGCAGACAGCACGAAATTTTGTATCTGATTATCTTTACAACGTGGACTGCGTAACTGCGGAATCTATCATCAATTATGATTTGAAGCAGTATTTTGGTTTCAAAAATGCAGATATCAAGCCTCTGCTTTCACTGCAAAAGGAACTTTACAAAACATTTCTGAGCAAGTCTGAAACAAAAAAGCATCAGTCGGGTATGGACATTCCTGACTGGTACGAAATGACAGAACGTGGGGCAAAATTCCTGCCCGGTGTTCTTGCGGAATATATGACGCAGAATGCACCTGTGTTTTATGCGGCGGAGCAGTATTACTGCTATGAAAACGGCGTATTTCATGGAATTACGGAATTGACTGCAAGAAATATGGTGCGTGAAAAAATGCTGACAAGATACACAAAGCTCTCTCAGATAAATGATACCGAAGGACAATGGAAAATGCAGGTGCAGAAGGATATCAGGGAACTTAATCCCAATCCATATATCATTAACATACAAAACGGACTTTACAATGTTCTGGACAGTGTGCTTTCTGAGCATACGTCAAAATATCTGTCGACGGTACAGCTGAACGTCCGATATACGCCCGGTGCAAAGTGTCCGAGATTTATGAAATTTCTGCATGAGTCGCTGGAGGATGACCAGATAGCGCTCATTCAGGAAATGCTGGGTTACTTTCTGATTCCGGTGAATCATGCACAGAAATGCTTTATTATTGTCGGAAAAGGCGGTGCGGGAAAATCTGTGCTTCTGCGTGTTCTGAATGAACTGCTGCTTGGAAAAGAGAACGTGTCCAATGTGGCATGGCAGGCGCTCAGCGACCGTTTCAAAACAGCGGAGCTTTTCGGAAAATGGGCAAATATCTGTGCGGAACTGCCTACAAAAGGCATTGAGGACAACGGCATTTTCAAGGCTCTGGTCGGTGAGGATTATCTTACGGTAGAGAAGAAAAACAAGAATCCGTTTTCTTTTCAGCCTTATGCGAGACTGCTGTTTTCCTGCAACAGTATCCCTAAAAACTATGGTGATAAGTCTGAGGGATTTTACCGAAGGCTCATTATTGTGAGGTTCAATCACTCTGTACCGGAGGACAAGCGTGATCCTGAACTTTTAGAACTTGTACCAATAAGCTAAAAACGTTTTAACAGAGTATGCAGATGTGAAA
>CALESG010000055.1 GCA_937907215.1 uncultured Ruminococcus sp. | reverse complement strand
CCCGAATTCACGGATAATATCCTTACACCCGGCACATATATGTATCTTGCCGAGCTTAAGGAGTGCTGCTGTATCACGGATTCCATCTATAACGCTGTTATTTGCTTTCCACACTGGAAAAGTCCCGTGGCGATGAATACACGTGATAAAGCTTGCTGCTGATGGGTCAACGATAACCGCTCTGATATATGGTGCTAAGCTGCCTGCAAGCTTTTCAAGCTCTTTATAATGCTCCTCATCTGTACGGCTCATACCCTCTTTTCGTGCATCATAGTAGTATTCACGCACTCTTAAAGCATTGCCGTCATCATCAATGTGCCATAGACCAAACGAGCATGGATTTACAGTGCCATAGTCACATGATATATACCAATCACCGGAATTTGCGTCCGGAAGTGTATCCGGTACAACATGAACACTTTTGTCAAACTGCGGATACACAAGACCTTCTGCAAGCACCCAAAGCCCTAAAATGTATCGCTCGTAGAATACACCTGTATAAAGTGTTTCTGCGTTAGCGATTTCATTTCCCGACAAGATCGGATTGTCCTGCATTGTGAAGTGGATATGTAATGCTTTTTTATTCCGTGTATTGCATATCCATTCCTTGTAAAACCAATGCTCGGAAGAGTCAGGATTACAGTTAAACCAACAGCGTGCAAGTGGTTCTGAAAGCGTTCTTGCTATAGCCTGATCTACAAAAGATTTAGGCATAAGAGCAACTTCATCAAAAAGGACACCACTTAAAGTGATGCCTTGAATAAGTGTATAGCTGCTTTCGTCTTTACCACCGAATACATAGAAGCGATTAAGTTTTTTTTCGCTTTTAATCGTTAAAAGGTTGTCACTGCGGTGGTATGATACTGTATAGTAGTCTGTAATATCCGGCATAGCAAGTAAGGGAGTGATTATGTTTCTATATGTACTGCTTACAGTTTTACCGCATATACCAAAGTTACAGCCGTCAAAAAATCGCATTGCCCAATGAACAAATCCAATTATCATAGAAACAGTTTTACCACTTCTTACAGAACCGTCACATATGATAGCTTTTTTATTCTGATACTTCGGCATGTGTGCCCATTTCATCACCAGTTTCTGCTTCGGTGACAGCTTCGTAATCGATTTCATTTTCTTCTCCTAATATATCATAAAGTCTTGATGCAGGTTCATCAGATTCAGACTCTGAATGCTGCTTTTGATTCAGACCACGTTCACGCAGTTCAAAGTACAGCTTAATCGCCTGCATATCGCCGTCCTGAATTCTCTTGCAAAGCGATTTCCACACCATAGCAAGTTCTGCATCTGCATACTGTGATACAAGACCGTTTACAAGTGATACAAAGTCGGGATTTCTAAGCCAGCGGTAAAGGGTACGTGATGTCACACCTGCTTTTTCTGCGACATCTGCTTTTGTACCGGAAAAGTCCGGATTTGCGAGTAATTCAGCTGCAATAACCATTCTTGCATCAATCAGGGAATCCCCTGAATTTGTGACATTTTGTGACATCCTCCTCCCTCCATTTTTAGTATAACAAAAGCCGACTCTAAGCAGAATCGGCTTTACATAAATTCCATGATACAAGCATAACACGTTTTTTGGCGTTTGTGTTACCCTATTTTCATTATTTTTAAAATATGAAAGAACTTAGCTCTCATTTCATAGAACTGTCTACGTCCCATCGGAACAGCTCCAAGCTTTTCATAAGGCATATTTTTTTGTGTAATGTTCTTTTTTAGGAATTCGTATGTAGCAGCATCAGAAACAAGGCGTAAGGCTGTATCTATCATATCTATGTCATGGCTAAGTTGAGCTGCGTTTATTGCCTTAATCTCAGCGATGTTTTCATTATGATTTTCACATCTTACACTGTCATAATTTACAGATTTTAAGTAATAGCAATCTTTAAGCTTTTGCTTCTTCTGTTCATACTGAAAACAAAACCATTTGAGTTCATTGTATACACAATCGTCTATTTTGTACTTTTTGTATTCTTTGCTGTTCATTGCATCCTCCTACCATATATGGATAATTGCGATCTGTTTAAGCTTATTATACCATATTTTGTATGCAAGTGCAATAGATTGATACAATTTATTGTGATTCACTTTCCTCGTAAGGCTCCGGCAGTGGCATCCAGGCTGGCACTTCAAATCCGCACACGCCAGACCATTTGTTATACATCCATTCGGACACATAGCACTCCCGCTGCCCGTCTGGCAAAATAACTGTCACCAAAACAGATTTGCCAACTTCCGGAAGTCTCTCAGCAACTGGAATCCAGTTCATTTTCTGTACCTCCTAACAGCTCTGGATTGTCGTGGATGTTGCCGATGACATGAGAACAAACGATAATATCAGCAAACCTGTTTTCGTCTATAACATCGCCATACACACATACAAATTCACCTTCATCAAACTTGACAATACCGATTTCCTCATCTGCATCGCAATAGATGTAGTCTCTGAATCGTCTATAATAAATTAGACAGAAAAAACTAAGCCGTGGTATAATAGAATAAAAAAAGAAAAAGGCGGTAAGAAAAATGTCAGGAAAAACGAAGAATTACACAGAGGAATTCAAAAAGCAGATAGTG
>CALESG010000054.1 GCA_937907215.1 uncultured Ruminococcus sp. | reverse complement strand
TTTTACCTATAGGAGGACTTCGCGAAAAATCAATGGCAGCCTATAGAAACGGTATAAAAACAGTTATTATTCCTGAAAAAAATATTCCTGATTTACACGAAGTTGATGATATTGTAAAAGATAATATTGAATTTATTTCGGCAAGAACACTTGATACAGTATTGAAAAATGCTCTTGTATATCAGCCTGAATATAATGAAAATAAATATGATAATGCAGCATCTATTATACCGCCTGCTGCTAAAAACACATCAAAGCCTTTGGCTTATTTATAAGGAGGTTATATGAATTTTAATCTTGCATCATTCGAAGCGTCATATGGATTATTTTCTCAAATCCCACCATGCAGCTGCATTGAAATAGCTTTTGCAGGACGTTCCAATGTGGGAAAATCGACACTTATAAATAAAATAATGAACCGAAAGTCACTTGCTCGTGTAAGTGCCGTTCCGGGAAAAACAGCTACTATAAACTTCTATAATGTTGATCCTATTAAAATAGTTGACTTGCCCGGATATGGATATGCAAAAGTTGCTAAAACAGAAAAGCATCGCTGGGCAGACCTTATTGAAGGGTATCTCAATTCAAGCAGAAATATAAAACTAATATTTTTGTTAATTGATATGCGTCATGCTCCATCCAAAGATGATTTACATATGATAAATTATCTTATTGAATGTGAAATGCCATTTGTCATAATTCTTACAAAATCTGATAAATTAAAGCCTACCGAAAGAAAACGTCGTCTTTCTGCGTTTGAAGAAGAAATACCATATTTTGATGAGATACATCATGTCCCATTCTCTTCTATAACCAGAGAAGGCGTTGAAGAAATTCGCAGTATTATTGAAGATATTGCTGAAAGTTCTGATTAAAAATATTGATTATAATTTGAAAGGAAGTATAAAAAATTATGTTTGTATCAAAAAATCTTGATGTCAATGAAAAGGGCAACCTTACTATAGGTGGAATTGACACTACTGAACTCGCAAAAAAATACGGCACACCTTTATATGTAATGGACGAAGACCTTGTTCGCAGCAATGCACGCAGTTTTAAAGAAAGCATTGATCGTTTTTATCATGGAAATGGTCTTGTATGTTATGCAAGCAAAGCATTTGCTTGCAAAGAAATGTATCGTGTTATTGCAAGTGAAGGCTTAGGAGTTGATGTAGTATCAGGCGGTGAACTGTATACTGCAATTGCAGCCGGCACTGATGCAAACAAGATTTGTTTCCACGGAAACAATAAAACAATTGATGAGCTAAAAATGGCGATTGAATATGGCGTAGGTCGTATTGTAGCAGATAATATTTACGAAATGAAATCACTCAATAAATTGTGTGAAGAAACTGGTAAAAAAGCAGATATTATTTTAAGAATAAAGCCAGGTGTTGATGCTCATACGCATAATTTTATAAGAACAGGTCAGATCGATAGCAAATTTGGTTTTGCATTAGAAACAGGCGAAGCATTTGAGGCTGTAAAATTTGCATTAGAATGTAAAAATCTTAATTTTGTTGGTTTGCACTGCCATATCGGATCTCAAATTCTTGACACACAAGGATTTGAAGCAGCTGCTGAAGTTATGCTTACATTTATAAAGAAAATTCGTGATGAACTTGGCGCTGATGTACGTGACCTGAATCTTGGAGGCGGATTTGGCATTCAATATACAGAAAACGATGATCCTCTTCCATATGAAACATTTATGGAATCTGTATCTGTTGTAGTTCACAAATTCTGCAAGGAAAATAATATGCCTTTGCCGTTTATTTTAATTGAACCGGGACGTTCTATTGCAGGACCTGCCGGAATCACACTTTATACTGTAGGTGGTAAAAAGATTATACCTAATATTCGTACATATGTATCTGTTGATGGCGGTATGTGTGACAATCCAAGATATATATTATATCAATCTGAATATGATGCTGTTGTTGCAAATAGGGCATCTCAGCCTAAAGACACTACTGTTACTATTGCAGGCAAATGCTGCGAAAGCGGTGACCTTGTTGGAGAGAATATGCCACTTCAGGATTGTGAACCGGGTGATATTTTAGCAGTATGTGCAACTGGTGCTTATAACTACTCCATGTCATCAAATTACAACAGACTTTTAAAACCGGCTGTTGTATTTGTTAAAGACGGCGAGTCACGTGTCGTTGTTAAAAGAGAAACTTTGGAAGATATTATAAGAAATGATATTTAAGATATAATTAAATATTACAGCAAATAAAAATGAGGCTGTTGCAGAGATTTTAGTTGCAACAGCCTTTTTATATGTAAATAAGATAAAAAGCAAAAACAAAGCAGTCTGAATAAATTAAACGATTCAGAGCTTGTGTTCATAGGTGAAGTATGCGAATTTTCGAGCATAATTTTGATGAATATAAGGCGAAAATATGCAGGCGGGCTGTCGCCCGGCAAAGATTTTCAACGTAATAGTCATCAAAATTTTCCTAAAAGACGTGTGCTGAACCTATGAACACAAGCTCTAAGACTGCTTTTTATTATATTAGCTGCTTTTTCTAAAATTATTATCTGTCAGTATTCTTGCAAATATAAGTCCCAATGGCAAAGCCACTACTATAAGAAGTGCCTTTGTAAGCCAAAGCGCTCCTGTTTGAATATCATTTAAAGCAATATAATATATTCCCTTATACATAAACATACCAGGTACCATTATAACTATTGATGGCACTGTAAGAGTGATTCTTGGAAACCCTACATATTTTTTAATAGCTGATGCAAGCAAGCCAGAACATAATGAACCTATAAACGCAGCAGCGGCAACCGGTATCGGCGTAAAATCTATAAGTTCCAAACGCAGTGTATTTACAATCATACCGATGATGCCAGCCGTGAGTGCCATTTTCTTTGTGCTATTGAACATAAGTGAAAATCCGTACACACCGCAAAAACTGGCTGCAAGTCTGAGTATAAACATCAGTATAGGATTCAAGCAAATTTCTTCAAAATCCGATGGCTGAAATTGAAAAATAGTCGCTGTTATCCAACCAGTAAGAGTGGCCACTATAATTATAAGAAGAGCATATGTTGTTCGTTCTAAGCCTGAACGCAAATCAAGCTTTGCAAGGTCTATGCCACCTGTTATAAGCGGGAATCCGGGAATTACAAAAAGCATAGAGCATATATATCCAGCCTGATGCACATTTGAAATATCCCATATTATTTCCGATAATTTTATAAGTAAAACATATACACAACAAGCAGATGCAACACCGACTGCGACATTAGCAAATAAAGTTATATGCTTTTCAAGAAGTTTTTTTCGTATAAAATTTCCTACACCTGCACCAAAGAATGCACATATTACTTCTACAATACCTCCGCCAAGTAGAAATGTAAATGCACCGCAAGCAACTGCGGCTGCAAGACCAAGCTTAAAAGCTGTATAATTTCCCGGCATATCTTGAATCTTATCGAGTATTTTATGAAAATGCTCCACTGAATATCTAGAAATTTTTTTATTAAATCCATCTGCAAACTTTTCCAAATAATTTAATTTATCCGTATTAACACCAGTATTACTCAAAGACAATGCATTTGTATATGTTTCGCCATTCTCAATGCATGTATATTCAATAGATAAAAGTCCAATATCAGCAGTACAAGTTATATTAAGTGCCCTTGCTGCTTTGTTCATAGAAGCTCTTACTCTCCAAGCACCAGCACCTACTGAAAGCATCATAAGTCCCAATCGTCCAACAAGAGTTGCTTTCTCCTTAAGCGATGAATTTATAGCCGGCGTATTATCTTCATTTTCGATTATATCGTGCCACGCTATAGACATATGCTGTTTTCTAAATTGACTCATTTGTATATACACCCCAATTGACTTAAAATTTTTACAAAATTATCATTATACAGTTTTGTAAATGCCTTATCTATTATATCATTTTTCATATTTCAAGTCAATCAGCTTAATATATAATTATTAAAAATGTAAGTAAAATAAGTAAAAAAAGTACTGCGGCAAATTTTGAATAACCGCAGTACTTTTAATTATACCTTAATGATCGTTATCATGATAAGTTACAATCATGCATAATCACTTGATCATTTAGGATTTATTTTCTTTTTCTGCGAATCATATCTGCTATTACAGCCAATACAATTGCAGTTCCGCATATTCCAGCAACAGAAATATTATCCTGTGTCTTTGGAGAAGTAGATACATTTGTATACTTTCCGCCGCCACCGCCGTTGTTTTTGTTACCATTGTTGTTATTATTCTTATTTGTAGTAGTTGTTGTTATCTTATCTGTTACGTCAGTAACTATTGGTGCAATTGTTTCTTCACTTGTTGTAGTATTTTCTGTAGTAGTAGTTGTTGTTGTTGTGGTAGTTGTTGTTGTGGTAGTTGTAGTAGTAGTGGTTATTACAGGAGCATATTCGTCATACATAACGACCGTCAAACTTCCAACTGGAATATATTGTCCATTAGTTACAATACAAACCTGACCGTTTTCAATTATGAAATCAATAGACTCAGCAAGAGAATAATTTTCAGGTGCCTGAACTTCTGTCAGTGTGTAAACGACACCTTCAACGAGTCCGTAGATACGATGCGGCGTGCCATCTGAGATCCACTGATCAAAAGTACCATTTGCTGTACTTATCTGGAGCATTGCACCAGGAAGTTCTCCGCCTGCAATATCCTGCTTACTAATATCAATATCATATATTACGACTTCTGTTGTTGCTTCTGTTGTTACTTCTTCTGTTGTCTCTTCAGGTATTGTGTCACTTGTTTCTTCGCCTGATTCCGTAGGAATCGTTTCTGTTGGAATTGTTTCTGTAGGAATCGTTTCTGTTGGAATCGTTGCTGTTATCTCTGGAATTACTTCATCATACATTACGATAACGCCATCAACAACCGGACTAAGACTTCCATCACGATTTACAATATATACATCTCCACTCTGGACAGTGAACTGAATAGAAGATGCATAATAATATCCGTTCGGAGGTGCGGTTTCAGAAAGTGTATAAGTTACGCCTTCCTTAAGACCGGAAATAGTGTGGAATGTACCATCAGATACCCATGAATCAACAACGCTTGAGTCATCAGCAGTTACCTTAAGGTAAGCACCAATTACTTCAGCACCGGTAATATTACCGCCAGCAATTTCACGCTTCGCAATTTGAACTTGCTGTGTTTCATCGGCAGTTGTGGTTGTAGTTTCAGTTGTAGATGTAGTAGTTGTTGTTGTTTCTTTTGTGGTTGTTTCTTCCTTTGTAGTAGTGTCTTCGGTTGTAGTTGTTGAGGCAATAACCTCTCCTGTACTTGTAATTGAAGTAGAAGATGTCATGCTCATTGTAGGTTTTGTATTAGTTGATGTAATAGATGTAGTAGTTGTTGTAGTTCCAGATGGGGTAGTAGGTCCTGCAGTAGAAGCAGTTGTTGTGGTGGATGTAGTTGTTGGAGTAGTAGGGCCTGCTGTAGAATCAGTTTCTGATGTGGTTGTAACTGATGTAGTTGTTTTGTTTGTGATCGTTGTTGCAGTAGAACCTGCTGTTGAATCAGTGGTGGATGTAGTAGTTGCCTTAGTCGTTGTAGTAGTTGTTGTTGTAGTAGTTGTTGTTGTGGTGGTTTCCTTAGTTGTAGATGTAGTAGTTGTTGTTGTCGTTGTTTCCTTAGTTGTAGATGTAGTAGTTGTTGTCGTTGTTTCCTTAGTTGTAGATGTAGTAGTTGTTGTTGTTGTTTCCTTAGTTGTAG
>CALESG010000053.1 GCA_937907215.1 uncultured Ruminococcus sp. | reverse complement strand
AAATATCTTGACATACTATTCTTATGATGCCGCATTCCTTGATCCACAGTGGCAGGAACTCATTCCTTCACTTGTTGATATTCCAGGTTCACTTTGGGCATATAAGGCTGGTAAATAATTGGTTGATTACGATCAATTGATTTAGCGTTATAGCTTAAATAAAAATGTCGCAGCTTCGGCTGCGGCATTTTTTACGTTGTTTTTTGGATAAATAATTAAAGAAAATTGTATTGCTATTGACATTTCAATAAATATGTAGTATAATATATATAAATTATTTCTGTATTATGACTTTTGCTAAAGAAATGAGGTAATATAATATGAAAAAGCACGTTGTATTTATAGTTATATTAGTATTTATTACTTTACTTATAATAAAGGGAGCCGTTATACTGCACGGTGGGAATTCTTTTTTGGCAAATTAAAGCAATATTTGTTTTTCTGCATTAAGTTTATATAAAAATAAATAGTTACTGTTTGGATAAAAATCTGATTATCAGTTGAAAAATTCGAAACAATGTGGTATAATAATACAATATATATGTTTTGGAGATAAGAACTGATAATTGGAAAGGAAGTATGCAAATGGCTGATTATAAAAAATGTGTTTGTATAGCCTGTAGAAATGAGTTTGAACCTGATGATGATATTGTAGTATGTCCGGAATGTGGAACGCCGTATCATCGTGATTGTTGGAATGAATATGGGAAATGTATAAATACCGAACTTCATGAAAAAGGCGAATCTTGGCAAAGACCCGATGATGACTCTAATGCTGATGAAAGTGAAAATGAAAGAGTTATTTGTTTGCAATGTGGTGAACTTAATCCAAAGGGCTGTGATGTTTGTACTCACTGCGGGAGCAGAATAAATGATAATATAAATTCTAATATGAATGCAGAGGAAATACCTCTTATAATTAATTCAAGTGATGATATAGAAGGTACAAGCATTTCCGAGATAAGTAGTTTTATTGGAAAAAATATTACTTATTATCTTATGAGATTTAAGTTTTTCTTTGAAAGCAAAAAGAAACTCGCACCTAATTTTATCTGTCTTATTTTTCCTCAATTTTGGTTTGCCTACAGAAAAATGTGGCTTGGTTCACTTATAATTGTGTTTCTGACATTTTTACTTAGTATTCCTGGTTCACTTAGGATATTAGCAGATCAGGTTGACTTTATACTTGCCTCTATTCAGCCACAGCTGGAACTTTTTGGCACAGATTCTGCTGAAATTATTAGGAATAGAATATTGTCATTTTCGGAATTTATGAAAGATAATCAAAACGTTTTTTATATGGTAGATACATTATGCAGTTATGCTTTGCTTGCATTTCGTGTATTGGCATTTATGTTTGGAAATTATATTTATTATCGATATTCGCTTGGCAAGATAAAAAAGATCCATGAAAGTAACGATAGTCTTATGGACGTAAAATCACGTATAAGAATGGCTGGAGGTACAAATATCGGCTTTATATTTATTGCCATTTTGTTTCAATTTGTGTTGTCATCAATTTTGATGTGCATTGCACTTATTGTTTAAAATAATCAAAAAACACCGCACAGATCTTTTAAAGTGGATTTGTGCGGTGTTTTCATATTTGCCTTTTATATTTTAAGTATAAAATGCATTATCAACATAAGTAAGACACCGGGTATTCCCAATATTCCGGCTTGAGTTATGTTAAATAAATTAAGTTCCGGAGAAAAATTTATTATACCGCCAAAATAGTGAAGTAAAATAAGTCCGGCAAGTCCTGTAAAAATACCCCATAGAATAGAGCGAAATGTATGAGAACGCCTGAGGTAATAGATAAGCATAAAAATTCCAAGTGCTGTCCATAAAGCGTAAAAACTAAATTCCTCCATTATGTTTCCTCCATTTATGTTATGTGAGTAAATAAGCCAATGCCATCATAAGCTTTTTGTTGCCTCCATCTTTATATATTATTGCAAGCATTGCTATTATAAGAATTTTATCAGTGTCAAGTTTTTCAATATATTTTTCAAGTCCGTTTAGTATTCCAAACGGCATTTTAAAGCCTTCCGATGCTGATGATTCATTTGAATTATTGTTAACAGTATTTTCCGTGGATTTATTTTTGTCCGCATCGGCATCTTTATATGTTGAATTATTATATGCTGAATTATTGTTTCTATAAAAAGGCTGCATATTTCTTTGACGCCTGTATGGTACTTTTTGCTGCATTTGTTCCATACGGCGTCTTGCATCTCTTTGTATAATATTTTGCATATTATCGTTGTTTTGACTCGTATTTTTCGCCCTGTTCTCTGCCATGATTCATACCGTCCTTTACAGAAAGTCTTTTAAAAGTCCAGTATTTTTAAGAGTTTTAAACACATCTAAAAGTTTTAATAGTTTAACTGCTTTATCTACCTTTTGCTGACGTTCTTCTTTTAAATGAGGTCTTAGTGCTAATAACAGTGCGGTATCCTCATCATTTTGTGTGTTTTTCATAATAGAGGACAACTGCATTAGCTTGCCAATATCAAATCCAATGTCTGCTGTGGACGATTCTTCATTTTTTGCAGTCTTATTATTTTCCTCATTTTTATCATCATTTTCAGAGGGATTTCCCATTAGTTCGGCAAGTTCTTTCAGTTGCTGCATACTTTCCGGATCTGAAAGCACCGACTGCATTTTATTAAATAAATCATCCATAACAGCTGCTCCTTACTGTGGGCTTTTTCCCATAAGCTTTTCATAGAGTGCTTTTGCCTGAGGACTTTGCATAAGTTTTTCCATCTTATTTTTGTCGCCGATAATAGATTGAATCTTTTGTTGTTCACTTGTGTTCATGTTTTTTACCGCATTGTCAATTTTTCCGGATTCAAGAGTTTTTTTGAGTTCATCGGGTTTCATGCCAAGTTTTCCGCTTACAGTGTTTAAAAGATTTTGCAGCTGGTCGTTGTTTGCAGATGATTTTCCCATAAAAATTTCCTTTCTCAAAAAAATCAGTTGTCATTAAATGATTTATGTGATATAATAATAATAAATAACTTTTACATAGAGGTGATTTATATGCGTATTATTGTTGTTTCCGATACCCATGGTTCTTATGACCGTCTTTATAAGATAGTTATGAGTAATATCCAAACGGCAGATGCATTTATTCATTTAGGTGACTGTGTTGAAGAATGCAAAAACCTTATAAGCAATTTTCCAAATCTTGCAGCACGTTTTTATTTTGTAAAGGGAAATTGTGATTTTGGAAGTGATGCACCTGCATTTAAAATTATTGATATTATACCTGGTCATAGAATTTTTGCTGCACACGGTGACAGATATGGTGTTGACTTTGATACTAATATAATAGTTAAAGCTGCCAGAGAACAGGGCTGTGATATTGTATTGTTTGGTCATACCCATGTTCGTTTTTGTTCATATGAAGATGGAGTTTATATTTTAAATCCCGGCAGTGCTTCTCGCCCACGTGATGGAAAACCGGCTTCATATGGTTTTATTGATTTTACACCAGCAGGTATTGTTACAAATAATGTTTCTATAACTTGATTTCTAATTTTATTATATGCAGTGTAAAATAAAAAGTTTCCTTACATTACTTATGGAGGTAATAATATATGCAAAAACATATTCCTAAAAATATTTTTAGTATCGGTAATGTACCATTTTATAAAAAAGGCGGATTTCTTGCATTTGTACTGGGTTTTCTATCTTTAATAATTGTTTTGCTGCCTATTATTGTCATAGAAAAGGGCTATTTCATTTACTATGGTGATTATAATGCACAGCAGATGCCGTTTTATCATCTTGCATCAGAAGCTGTAAAAAGCGGCAGCTTTGGCTGGAGTTGGACGACCGACCTTGGAGCGAATTTCATAGGGTCATATTCATTTTATCTTTTTGGCAGTCCGTTTTTTTGGCTGACGGCTGTTCTGCCGTCTTCGTGGATAATTCACATAATGCCGTTTATGCTGGCACTCAAGCATGGTGTTGCCGCATTTACATCATATGCTTATATAAAACGATTTGTCAAAAGCCAGAATGCTGCTATTATAGGCGGATTATTATATGCGTTTTCAGGATTTCAGATTTTCAATATATTCTTTAATCATTTTCAGGATGTTACAGCATTTTTCCCGTTAATGCTTATTGCAATGGAAGAGCTTGTCTGCAATAACAGAAAAGGCGTATTTGCATTGACGGTTGCACTTATGGCATCAATAAATTACTTTTTCTTTACCGGAGAAGCAGTATTCTTAGTGATCTATTTTATAGTACGCTGTTTCTCAAAAGATTTTCCTGCTACTGCAAAAAAGTTCTTCCAGATATTGTTTGAAGCTATTATAGGGGTAATGATCGCCTGTATTATACTTCTGCCGGCAGCACTTGCTATTTTAAATAACTATCGCATAAATGAGCGTTTGTATGGAATGAATATGCTTGCATACAATGACAGAACGAGAATCCTTCGCATAATAGAAAGCTTCTTCTTAATTCCCGATGCACCGGCAAGACCTAATCTATTTAATGAAGGTGCAGGCAAATGGGCATCTATAGGCGGTTATTTGCCGTTGTTCTCAATGGTAGGCGTTATAGCCTTTATGAAACATAGGGACGGTCACTGGGCTAAACGACTTGTAGTGATCTGCATGATATGTGCATTTATACCTATTCTTAATTGTGGTTTTTATATGTTCAACAGTTCGTATTATGCACGATGGTTTTTTATGCCGATTTTGATCATGGCAATGATGACTGCTGTTGCAATTGATACTGATGGCGAGGAGAATATACCTCTAAAAGAAGGCTTGTGGATAACAGCTGTCATAACGGCTGCTTTTGGCATTATGTCTATTTTGCCTGTAAAAAAAGATGATGAAGTGAAGTTCTTTTCATTTACAAAATATCCGCTGCACTTCTACATTGTTTTTGTAATAGCTGTAATTTCGCTTGTTATTGTGACAATTTTTGCAAAGAAGCGTCTTTCGGGCAAATTGAATTTAAGAAATGTGCTTGCGTTTACAGTTGCAGCTTGTATTGCTTGTACATCATCTATAATTTATTTCGGTGCACTTAGTTATGATAATGCAATTAAGTATATAGACCGTGCTATTGATAGCGATAACGATGTTACAATAGAAGCAGATAAAGATAATTTCTTCCGTGTTGATATTTCTGAAAATATGGATAATTATCCGATGTTTTGGGATCTTCCGAATATGCGTTGTTTTCACAGTATAGTACCTGGTTCTATAATGGAATTTTACGCAGCCAATGGAATTGATAGAGATGTGGCATCACGTCCGAATAAAAATCGATTTGAACTAAGAGGACTTTTCTCAGTTAAATATTATTTTGATGAAATAAAAGAGAATAATGCTGATGAGCATAAATCTCCTATGCCGGGATTTGAATATATGGAAGATCAAAATGGATTTCATGTATATGAAAACAAACATTTTATTCCAATAGGCTTTACATTTGATAATTATATTTTGCAAAGTGATTGGGAAAATATGGGTGAAGCAAATCGCACTTCTGCACTGGTGCGTGCGCTTGTTCTTGACAATGAAACAGCTGAAAAGTATGATGATATTCTAAATGAGCTTGAAGCATCTGAAAGAGTTGTTTCAAATAATGATTATATAGAAGAATGTGATAAACGCAGAGCGTCATCATGTGATAGGTTTGAATATGATTCATACGGATTTACAGCTGAAATAACATCAGATAGAAACAACTTGCTTTTCTTTAGTGTTCCTTATGATGATGGATTCACTGCAAAAGTAAACGGCATAGAAACAGAAATTGAAAAAGTAGATATAGGATTTATGGCAGTGCCAATAAAAGAAGGCAAAAATGTAATTGAATTTGAATATGAAACACCGGGTCTTAAAATCGGAGCTGTTATTTCATTATTCGGTATGGTTTTGTTTGCATTATATATTATAACAGGTCACTTGATAAAAAAGAAGTCAAAGAAAAATGATATAATAAAAAGCAAATAAAAACAGAAAATAAAAATAGCAAATAAAAATAGAAAGTGAGGCTAAGCTTATGCATCTTGAAGAAAAGACAGTGTCAAGTGAACTTGCATATCAAGCAAAAATATTTCGTGTGACAAAAGACATCGCACTGCTTGAAGACGGCTTAGAAACAGAACGTGATGTTGTACATCATTCAGGCGGAGTATGTGTTGTACCTTTGACAGATAAAGGAACTGTCCTTATGGTAAAGCAGTACCGTTATCCTATGCATGAGGTAACGCTTGAAGTTCCGGCAGGCAAGCTTGAACCGGGAGAAGATCATTCTGAATGTGGTTTAAGAGAACTTCTTGAAGAAACAGGATGTACTTGTAAAAAGTATTCATATCTTGGATGTGTATATCCTACACCTGCTTATGATACTGAAGTTATCCATATGTACCTTGCAAGAGAACTTTCAGAACCTAAGGAGCAGGAGCTTGATGAAGAGGAATTTCTTGATGTTACAGAATTGCCTCTTAATGAAGCAATAGAGATGGTAATGGACGGAAAAATACCAGATGCAAAAACCCAAATAGCACTTTTAAAAACATGGATCCTTATGCAAAAAAATTCATAAGTGATACATTTTGCAAATAAAATAAGAACTGCCGCAAAACACAGCAGTTCTTATTAAAAATTAAAAAATGAATTATAATATGAATTATTCTGATTCGGTTTCCATAAGTGCAATATGACGATTGTAAGCGTCAAGTATTTCACTTTCTATGGCATTTCGAGATGAAACAGATATAGGGTGTACTATATCACGGAATATACCATTTTCATCTTTTCTGCTTGGCATTGCCACAAAAAGTCGTTCATCACCCTGAACTATTTTGATGTCATGAACGGCAAGCATACTGTCTATTGTTATAGACACTACGGCACGCAAACGTCCTTCGGTAACTATTCTTCTGATTTTAATATCCGTAACTTCCATATGATGACCTCCGGTTTTTTATTCATAGGGATAGTATGGATAATAAATGGGTAAAATATTCATGGCTGATTATAATTTATAAAGCTGTTTGAAGAAATAAAATAAATAGAAAGAGTGATTATTTTGAATAAAGATATTTTAAATGGCAAAAAGCATATTCATTTTATTGGCATAGGTGGGTCTGGAATGTATCCTTTGGCACAGATCCTTCATGCTAAGGGCTATTATCTTACCGGTTCTGATAATAATGAAACAGAAACTCTTGAGGCTGTACGTAAGATGGGGATTCCTGTAATGCTTGGTCAAAGGGCGGAAAATATTGAAGGTGCAGATCTTATAGTTCATACAGCAGCGATTATGTCTGATAATCCTGAACTTATTGCAGCAAAAGCAAGCGGAGTTCCTGTACTTGAAAGAAGTGACCTTCTTGGACTTGTTACAAGTTGGTATGATAATGCAATCTGTATTTCAGGTACACACGGCAAGACTACTACAACTTCTATGGTAACACAGATACTGTACACTGCCGGAATCGATCTGTCCGCATTTATCGGCGGAAAGCTTCCATGTATAGGCGGCAGCGGCAGAAGTGGCAAGAGCGATATTATGACTTGTGAAGCTTGTGAATTTGTTGATACTTTTCTAAAGCTATATCCTGATATTTCAGTAATGCTTAATATTGACGCAGACCATCTTGATTATTTTGGTACAGTTGAAAATATTATCAAGTCATTTCATAAGTTTGGTGAGAATACTTCAAAAGCTATTATATATAATGGTGATGATGCAAATACACGCAAGGCTGTTGAAGGCATTATGGGAAAAGAGATGATAACATTCGGTCTGACTGATAAGAATGATTATTATCCGATCAATATTCGTCATATATCAGGACTTGAAACACATTTTAATATTATGCACAATGGTGAGGATCTTGGCGAAATTACACTTCATGTTGCAGGTGATCATAATATTTTAAATGCTACAGCAGCAGTTGCAGCAGTGATTTATGTAGGCGCTTCATTTGAAGACTGTGCCAACGGACTTTGTGAGTTCCATGGTGCCGGCAGAAGATTTGATAAAAAGGGAGAAGCTTGTGGTATCACTCTTGTAGATGACTATGCTCATCACCCTACAGAGCTTACAGCTACTCTTAAAGCTGCAATGCAAATGCCGTTTAGAGAGGTATGGGCAGTATTTCAGCCGTTCACCTATACAAGAACTGCTGATCATTTAGAGGAATTTGCCCAGTCACTCTCCATTCCAACTCATGCAGTGCTGACTGATATTATGGGCGGACGTGAAAAAAATACTCTGCCAATATTTACAAGACAGCTTGCAGAGCTTATACCAAATGCAGTATGGTTTCCGCAGGATGAATCAAATCCTGATTCTTGCGATGAACGTAAATATAAAAACTTTGAAGAAGTTTGCGACTATGTATGTTCTCATGCACAGTCCGGCGATCTTGTAATTACTCTTGGATGCGGCGATGTTAACAAGGTTAATAAAATGATACTTGACAGACTGCGTGAAAAGGAAGAGAAAACCTGTAAATAAGCTCGAAAAATTTTGAAAAAGGTCTTTTCATTTAGAAGAAAATATATTATAATATAAGTAGTGTGCGGTTTGCATAAGTCAAACCGCCTTACATTATGAAAGGATTTATGTACATATGACAAATAAAGTAAAAGTCAGTGTCTGCGGTAAAGAGTTTATATTGCAGACCTCTCAGCCCGCTTCTTATGTAATGGGACTTGCAAGGAGTCTTGAAACAAAGATTTTGGAGATCACGTCGTCATCTACAAGTGCCACACAGTTTACCGCTGCAATTATGGTAGCACTTACAATGATGGACGATATGAATGCTTTGAATAGTCAGTTGGAACAGTTGAGAACTCAGTCTAAAGCCTATGTAGATGAAGCTGGAAAAACAAGACTTGAGCGTGATGCAGTTGTTGCAGAAAATAATCTTTTGAAAGAAAGAATTGCTAAACTTGAAAAAGAATCGAGTTTTAGTAAAACAGGTTCTGCAGTATAATGGCATTTCCTGAAATTCTAGCTCCCGCGGGCAGCTTTGATGCCCTTACTGCCGCTGTCCGCTGCGGAGCTGACGCTGTATATATCGGCGGAAAAAATTATTCTGCAAGACAGAGTGCTGATAATTTTGATATTGATGCAATTAAAAGGGCAGCTGATTTTTGTCATTTGCATGGTGTAAAACTTCATCTTGCTGTAAATACGATCATGCTTGACGAAGAGCTTAATAATTTTGAGGAATATATAAAATCAGCAGCAAATGCAGGTATAGATGCCTGTATAGTTCAAGATGTCGGTGTGGCTGATATTATCCGCAGCGTTATTCCTGATATGCCGCTTCATGCCTCAACTCAGATGACTATTCATACGCTTGAAGGTGCATTGTGGGCAAAAGAACATGGCTTTTGCAGAGTCGTTGTTTCAAGAGAGCTTTCAAGAGAAGAGATAAAGCGTATAATAATAGGTTCTGGTATGGAAGTAGAACAGTTTGTACATGGTGCTTTATGTATGAGTGTTTCAGGTCAGTGTTATCTATCTGCGCTTATAGGTTCAAGAAGTGCTAATAGAGGACGTTGTGCCCAAGCTTGCAGATTGCCATTTTCAGCGTGCGGAAAAGATGGCGTATGCAGTCTTTCATTAAAAGATCTATCTTTAGTTGAACATATGAATGAACTTATAGAAGATGGTGTGACTTCTCTTAAAATAGAAGGAAGAATGAAACGACCAGAGTATGTTGCTGCGGCTGTTACAGCACTTAAGATGGCAAGAGCCGGAGAAGAGCCGGATATAGAAACTCTAAAGGCTGTATTTTCAAGAAGCGGTTTTACAGATGGATATTATACCGGAAAAAAACAGAATATGTTTGGTACTCGAGAAAAAGAAGATGTAATATCTGCCTCTGTAGTTATTCCAAAGCTTCAAGAGCTGTATAGAAAAGAATCTCATCCTATAGGACTTAGTATTACTGCAAAGCTTTGTGCAGATGAACCCTTTACACTTATCGGAAAATCAGATGATGGAATTTGTGCTGCTGTATATGGCGATGTTCCATTGCCGGCAGTTAAAAAGCCGTCTGATTACGAGAGCCTTAAAAAGCAGCTTTCAAAACTTGGCGATACAGTATATTATCTAAGTGAACTAAAAGCTGAATGTGATGGCGTGTCTATGCTGCCGGTTTCTGCTATAAATGCACTTAGGAGAAAGCTTATAGAAGAACTTGACCTTATGCGTATAGAAAGTTCCACACCAAAATATAAAATTGCATCAGATAATTATGCTGCTTCTTTACTTGGAGATAAATTAAAATATTATGCAAAACATAGAGATAGAAAACCTAAGCTTAGATTTCGTGTTGCAACAGAGCAGCAGTTTAATGCAATAGATCTTAATGAGGATGATGAATGCATTATTTCTCTTGAGCTTGCAGAAAAAACTCAGGCAAAAGAAAATTATATTTTACAGTCACCTAGATTTGTGCCTGATGAAAGCAAACTTATATCAAAGCTTGAAAAGCTTTTTGAAAAAGGATTCAGACGGCTTTTATGTGAAAATCCTTCACATATGAGAATGGGAAAAAGGATTGGTTTCAGGCTTTCTATAGGAACAGATATGCACACATCAAATTCTTTAGCTGCAAAAGTGTATGAAGATTTTGGTGCTGAAGATATTATTTTATCACCGGAACTTAAAGCATTTCAAGCGTGCAGTATTCGATCTGATCTGCCTGTTGGAGTGTATGCATATGGTTATTTTCCTGTAATGCTTATGCGCTGCTGTCCTATAAAGAATGAAGTTGGCTGCAAAAACTGCACCGGTCATTTGATCGACAGAACAAGCAGGAAATTTTCTGTTGTTTGTAATCAAGATTATATAGAGCTTTTAAATTCTGTGCCTATATGGGTTGCCGATAAGCTGTCGATGCTTTATGATTGTGATTTTATTTTATTAGACCTTGCAAATGAAAGTGACATTGAAAATATAAAGAATGTTGTTGATTCATATAGATATGGTTCAGTGGATAATCCCAAAGAGTTTACAAGAGGTCTTTTGCAGCGTGGAATTGAGAGTATAAATTAAAAGGATATAGAATCATGAAAATATTATTCAAAAAGCTAAGAGAAGATGCAGTCATTCCTATAAAAGCTACTGCTTATAGTGCAGGTTATGATATTTGCAGTGTATCTGACGAAGATATAATTATACCATCAGGTGAAATAAGAATGATCCATACTGGAATATCAGCAGCTCCGGAGAGAAAGGATACAGCACTTTTTGTTTTTCCACGTTCCGGACTTGGTTCTAAATATGGTATTACTCTTGCAAACAGTGTTGGAGTTATAGATTCTGATTATCGTGGTGAGATCATGGTTCCTCTTATAAATCACGGCAGGGAAAGTTTTATTGTAAGTTCGGGAATGCGTATTGCACAGCTGGTAGTAATGCCGGTGCTTTCACAGGAGTGGATAGAATCCGAAGATCTTGGTGAAACAGAGCGTGGCGAAAGCGGCTTTGGCTCAAGCGGATTAAACTAATATATATTACGAAAGGAGCAGAAAAATTGAATGTAATAAAAAAGATTCTTGTATATATTGCAGTTTTTGCGATTGCTATAGGAGCAGGAAGTATTATTTCAACAGTGTGTTCTCAGATAAATGCAATGTCATGGCTTGCAATACAGCCGTCATTTGGTTTTGAACCGTTTAATTTGAATCTTATAGTTATGGATATTACATTTGGTCTTAATATTCATATTACGGTTGCACATATCATAATGATTATAATTGCAATTTTTGTTTCACCTAAAATAGTATCCTCACTTGTAAGTTCTGGAGAATAAGCTTTTTTGTATAAAACGCTGTAAAATGCTTTTGAATTTCTTTGATTTCATATAAAAAAGCTGAAAATGTGTTTTTGCTAAAAAAAGTTGTAAAAAATGTTTGTCTATGATTTCGTTTCATGGTATAATATTTGTATATTAAACTTTTTATCAGAGATATGCGGCGAAAGCTGTCAGTTTTTTTGTTTTTCTCTGTTTTTACATATGAATAGTGCTGCATCAGATAAAGATATATAAGCAGCAAAAGGCACCTGTTAATTTAAGGAGCAACGGCATCATGTTTAATAAAGATATTGGTATAGACCTTGGCACTGCAAATACGATTGTATATATGAAAGGCAAAGGTATTATAATCAGAGAGCCATCTGTTGTGGCAGTAAATACTCATACCTCAAACGCTAAATATGTAGGAAGAGCTGCAAAGGAAGTTATTGGAAGAACACCTGGTTCTATTGTTGCGGTTCAGCCTATGAAAGATGGCGTTATTGCAAATTTTGAAAAGGCTACTATAATGCTTCAGGAATTTATTCGTAAGGCACTGCATGGCAGTATTTTTGTACGTGCAAGAGTTATTATATGTACGCCCTTGGGAGTTACACCGCTGGAAAGACGTGCGGTAAAAGAAGCCTGCGAACAGGCAGGTGCAAAGAAAGTAATAATAGTTGAAGAACCAATGGCAGCAGCTATTGGTGCAGGTTTGCCTACAACTGAACCACAGGGTTCTATGATCGTTGATATAGGCGGAGGTACAAGCGAAGTAGCGGTTATTTCTATGGGTGGAATAGTCGCATCAAAAAGTATTCGTTGTGCTGGTACAGAAATGGATGAGGCTATTATAGGACACTTAAAGCGTAAGTTCAATCTTCTTATAGGGGAGCGGACAGCTGAAGAGATAAAAATTGAAATTGGCTCTGCATTTGATGTAGGAGCAGATGGAGTTATGGAAATAAAGGGCAGAAATCTTCTTACAGGTCTGCCGGAAAATATAGATATAACATCAGCCGAAGTGCGTGAAGCACTTAGCGAACCTCTTGCAAGAATAGTCGATGCTGTAAAGTATACATTAGAACAAACTCCGCCGGAACTTGCTGCGGATATTATCGAAAATGGTATTACTCTTTGCGGCGGCGGTGCTTTGTTAAAGGGTATCGATCGTTTGCTTTCAAAGGAAACAGGTCTTCCTGTTTTTGTTTCTCAGTATCCGCTTGATTGTGTGGCTGAGGGTGCAGGAAAGATCCTTTCTGATATGAACAAGTACGGAGATGCTTTGACGGAAGATGTAGAGTATTACTAATCAAAAACGAAAAAATATGCCGACAGGTCTTGAATAGACGGTCGGCTTTCGGCTTATGATGTTAAGGCAATGTGATCATTGACTATTTTATTTAAGGAGGTTTTTGCCAATGGGAGATTTTTTTAGAAAGCATCGTTTTCGTATTATAATATTGGTAATAGCTTTGTTGCTGGGAATCATGCTTTATTCTGTAACACGTGGTGGAAGAGCAATTCCCGGAAGCGGTATTATAAATGCTGTTATGAATCCGATTAAAGAGGCTGTGAACGGAGCTTCAAACGATTCAGAATCATTTTTAAGTTCATTTACAGAAGGAAAAAATTATCAGTCGGAAATAGAAAATCTTAAAAAAGAAAATGCAGAGCTAAAAAATGAACTTATAGATTTTGAGGATACCAAGCAGCAGCTTGCAGAGCTTCAGCAGTTTATGGATATAAAAGAAGAACATAAAGAACCCACATATTCAGCTCCATGTACTATTATAGGCTATGTTGCAAATGATCCATATCATAGCTTTATAATCAACAAAGGTCAAGACGATGGAATATCTATTCACGACCCTATTATTACAGGTGAGGGAATTGTGGGAATAGTTTCTTCCATTTCATCAAATTCTGCTACTGTAGAAACTATTCTTTCACCAAATTTGTCTATAGGTGCAATATCAGCGGATAATAAATATACAGGCATATTAGAAGGTGAAATTCTTCTTGCAGCTGATTATAAATGCAGAATGATCTATCTGGATAGGGATACAAAGCTCAAAGAGGGAGATCTTGTAACAACATCAAGTGCGAGTGGAATGTTTCCAAAAGGTTTTCTTATAGGAACAGTTGAGTCCATTGAAACGATGGACAGCGGACTTAGCAAATATGCCGTTGTAGATCCTGTTGTTGATTTTGAGGCAATGACAAGTGTTGTTGCGATAATCGACTATCCGGGAAAGGGCGAATCTAATGAATAGAATAAAAACACGCCGCATTACAGCACGTGAAAAAAGAAATCTTATAATTAGATGTATATTATATGCAGTTATAATAATACTTTGTTACATTTTGGCAACGTCTGGAGATTTTCATAAACCGCTGCTGCTGATACCGGTTTCTTTGTGTATAGCGTCATATGCAAGAGAACATACAGCATTTATAACCGGAATCATATGCGGACTTCTGCTTGATGTTGTCTGCGGCAAGCTGATTGGTTTTAATGCTATTATACTTTGCCTTATGTGTCTTGGAATTTCTATGTTATATAAATATTTTCTAACGCATAGGCTTTTTAATTTTATTATTCTTGCGGCTGCCGGAATATTTATACAGGGTGTGCTTGATTATTTCTTCTTCTATGCAATATGGGATTACTCAAATGTATCTTTTGTATTTACAGATCATATAATTCCATGCTGCATTTATACCCTAATTTCAGCACTGCCTGTTTATGCAATTATTCATAATATCAATCGTATGCTGCGTCCGAATACGATTCGCACTATTGAAGAAGCGGTAACAACCGATGAAGACGAGCAGTAAACAATAATAGTTCAGTCTTTTGTATAAAAAGGAAGATATGTTTCAATGAAAAAAAGATCTTATCATATTTATTTAAAATGTACGCTGCTTGTTGCATTTATGCTTTGTGCATTGGCTTTGTGTGGATATAGGCTTATGAAAATACAACTGGTAGACAGTGAAACATATATGAGCCGAAAGTATTCAACATATAAGTATTCACAGATAATAGATGCCACAAGAGGTGAGATAGTTGACTGTAATGGAGAGCCTATAATTGTTAATAAGGCAGGATATAGTGTTGTAATATTGCCCGAGCAGTTTCCCGATGACCTTGCTGAAGGAAATGAAGTACTTCTGAAAATATCAGATATGCTGGAAGAGTGTGGAGTTTCGCCGGATATTTCAATGCCAATCTCAAATGAAGCACCATATTCGTTTACAACTGACGATGATGATGTCCTTATGAAATTTAAAAGCACGCTTGGTTTGAATGTCTATGCTACAGCAGATAACTGTATATCAAAGCTTATGAAAGATTATGAAATATCTCAGGAGTATTCAGAAAAGCAGAAAATGCTTTTATGCGGTCTTAGATATGAAATGCTCAGCCGTGAGTTCTCTATGAACAGCAGATTTATTTTAGCAGAGGACATACCGCTTAGTGCCATTACAGAGATAAAGGAAATGGGAATAACATTGCCCGGTGTTGAGATACAGGAAATGCCGCTGCGTAATGTAAAGCAGGGTAATATTATTCCGCATGAGATAGGTACAGTAGGTCCAATATATGCGGAGGAATACGAAGAGCTTGCTGCCAAGGGCTATGATATGGATGATACAGTAGGAAAAAGCGGAATAGAAAAAGCCTGTGAGAGCTATCTTAGAGGCAAAGATGGTGTGCGTACTATTTCTGTGCAGAATAATGAAGTTATATCATCTGATATAACTACTCCGGTTCAACCCGGAAATACAGTAATGTTGACAGTAGACAGCAAATTTCAGCGTGATTTGCAGAATACACTGGAAGGTTTTATAAAGAATTTTGACAAACTTAGAAATGAAAATACAGAAAAACTTAAACTGGGAAAAGTAACAAACGGTGCGGTTGTAGTTCTTGATGCAAAAACAAGCGGTGTACTTGGTATGGCAACTTGTCCTACTTATAATCTAAACACCTATATCAATGATTATGAATCACTTCTTACAGCAAAGAATGAGCCTCTTGTAAATCGAGCAACACTTGGTCTGTATCGACCTGGTTCAACATTTAAAACCATTACGGCTACAGCCGGTTTGTGTGAGAATATGATAAACGGAGGTTCAACATTTTATTGTGGTCATACCTATACATTCCATGGAACTACTTATGAATGTACAGGAGGTCATGGAGATATTGCACTTATAGAAGCACTTCAGTATTCTTGTAATATCTATTTTTATAAATTGTCTGAGAATTTGACCATTGACAAAATCAGTGATTATTCAAAATTATACGGCTTGGGACAGACTACAGGTCTTGAAACATTTGAGGAATCAGGACATCTCTCTGATATGGAATATTATGAATCGGTTGGTCTGCCTTGGACAGTTGGTGAAGTACTTCAATCGGCTATCGGTCAGTCTGAATGGGCTGTTACTCCGCTGCAAATGGCTGTAGTTGCAAATACAATTGCTAATGATGGAATAAGATATGAACCGCATCTGGTAGACAGTATCTGGGACTATAACATGGAAAATAAATTGGAACAGAGAGAACCTGTAGTTGCACAAGAAATTACCGGATGTGGAAAAGAGGGCTTTGACCTCATAGAACAAGGTATGATCGCAGCATCTGTTACAAATATGCCGCCGGAATATTCACTTGGCGATCTTGGATATGATGTTGCCATCAAGACAGGTACACCTCAGCAAAATTCACGTGTACAGGATTCATTCTTTATTGGATATGCACCGGCAGATGATCCAGAAATAGCATTTGCAGGAGTTGTTGAAGGTGCTGAATATGCAAAATATATGATAAGAAATATTTTAAAGGCTTATGAAAATTATAAAGTTAGAAATCATCTGAACTAAGACTAATTGAATAAATTGTAGATATTTTCTTGCAAAATCAAAATATTGTACTTTATAATTGTCATATTGCACAAACGCATTTGCCTTGGCTACTATAGTTTTCACAATCTTTGTTTTATGAAGCGAATTTTCTTTGACAAATTTTAAATTTGTGGTATAATAGTATTTGTAGCAATAGCGAATATTGATAAACAATAATTTTTATAAAAGAAGGGGATGATTTTTTTATGACAATCGCACTCATAGCCCATGATGCCAAAAAGGAGCTTATGATACAATTTTGCATTGCATATTGCGGTATACTTTCTCGTCATATGCTTTGTGCAACTGATACAACTGGCAAGCAAGTTTCCGAAGCCACTGGTCTTAAGATCAAACGCTATCTTAGCGGTTCACAGGGCGGAGTACAGCAAATTGGTTCACTTATTTCCTGTAATGAAATAGATGTTCTTCTTTTCTTCCGTGACCCGATTAACTGCAAGGAAGCCAGCATGACTGAAATGAACCTTTTGCGTCTTTGTGATGTTCACAACATTCCTGTGGCAACAAATATCGCAACCGCAGAGGCACTTATTATGGCACTTGAGAGAGGTGACCTTGATTGGAGGATCATTGGTTCGCCCACGATCTGACAGGCTTTTGTGCTTTGTTATTTATATTTTTCCTGTCCCTTTACGAAGGGACAATTTTTTGTAATCAGGAGGCATATTATGGCTTTAAAAATTACACGTCCTCAAGGAACTGAGGATATTACACCAAAGAATATCAACAAGTGGTATACTGTTGAAGAAATTGCACGAGAAACGGCTGAAAGTTTTGGATTTAAGGAAATAAGAATTCCTACATTTGAAAATACAGAATTGTTTTTGCGTTCTGTAGGAGAAACTACAGATGTTGTGCAGAAAGAAATGTATACTGTAAAAGCAAAAGAAACTGAATTCACACTTCGTCCTGAAGGTACTGCCGGAACTATTCGTGCAATGCTTCAGAATGGTATGCTTAACGATGCTTTGCCACAGAGAGCATTTTATATTCTCTCATGTTTCCGTCATGAGCGTCCACAAGCGGGCAGATTACGTGAGTTTCACCAATTCGGTCTTGAAATGGCAGGATCAAAAAGTCCGGCTGCTGATGCTGAAGTCATAAGTCTTGCAAAGAATCTGATTGACAGACTTGGACTTAAAAATATTGAACTTAATATAAATTCTATAGGCTGTCCTAAGTGCAGATGTGAATATCACAAGGCGTTGCGTTCTTATTTTTCAGCACGTGAAGATGAACTTTGTGATACCTGCAAAACACGTCTTGAAAAGAATCCTATGCGTATTCTTGACTGCAAAAGTCCTATATGCAGCGATATTGCAAAGGACGCACCTGTAATACTTGACTACTTATGTGATGAGTGCAGAGAACATTTTGAAGCACTTAAAAAGTATCTTAAAAATTTATCTATAGATTTCACTGTAAATCCAAAGATAGTACGTGGTCTTGATTACTATACAAAGACAGTATTTGAATTTGTCACAACTGATATTGGTGCGCAAGGCACTGTATGCGGCGGCGGAAGATACGATGGACTTATTGAACAGCTTGGTGGAGCAGCAACACCTGCACTTGGTTTTGCTATGGGCATTGAAAGAATACTTCTTACTATGGAAAGTCAAGGCTGTGAGTTTATGGAAAATAGAACTTGCGATATTTATATTGCACCAATGGACGAATCAGCTGCATTAAAGGCAATGAGTCTTGCACAGCAGCTGCGTGCTGATGGTTATCATGCAGAATATGACGTTATGGATCGTGGTATTAAAGCTCAGATGAAATATGCAAATAAAATAGGTGCAAAGTTTGTACTTGTGCTTGGTGAAAATGAACTTGAAAGCAAGGCTGCTAAACTTAAATTGATGGCAACAGGTGAACAGTTTGATGTTCATCTGGACGAGCGTTTTCTTGAAGAATTCCAAGACCTTGCAGTGCGTTATATGTTTGATGATATTCTTAGTGAATTCGAGGAGGTAGTGAAGTAATGGAATCTATGAATGGTTTGCGTCGTACTTGTTACTGCGGTGAAGTTTCTGAAATAGGCAGTACAGTTGTAGTAGGCGGATTTGTTCAAAAAGTGAGAAATCTTGGCACACTTATCTTTATTGATCTGCGAGACAGAACCGGTATTGTTCAGCTTGCTTTTAATGATAATACCGACCCTGCGATTTTTGAAAAGGCAGCATCATGTCATAGTGAATATGTACTTATGGCAAAGGGTGTTGTAACAAAGAGATCAAGCATAAATCCTGATATGAAAACAGGTGAAGTTGAAATTATAGTTGATGAGCTGCGTATTCTTGCCAAGGCTCAAACTCCGCCGTTTGTAATAACAGATGAAACAAAGGTAAACGAAGAGCTTCGACTTAAATATCGTTATCTTGACCTAAGACGTGCACCGCTCCAGTATAATCTCATTATGCGTCATAAGATCGCTCAGGCAGCACGTGAATATTATTATGCAAATGGCTTTATTGAAATTGAAACACCTATGATGATGAAGTCAACTCCAGAGGGAGCTCGTGACTATCTTATTCCATCAAGAGTACACAATGGTAAGTTCTATGCTCTTCCACAGTCACCTCAAATTTATAAGCAGCTGACTATGGTTGCAGGTCTTGACCGCTATATTCAGATCGCAAGATGCTTTCGAGATGAAGATCTTCGTGCGGACAGACAGCCTGAATTTACTCAGATAGACCTTGAAATGTCATTTGTAGATGTTGACGATATTCTTGAAATGACAGAGGGATTTATCAAATATCTTTTGGAAAAGGTTATGGACAGAGAAATTACTCTTCCAATTCCACGTATGACATATAATGAGGCTATGAATCGTTTTGGTTCAGATAAGCCGGATACACGTTTTGGTATGGAGCTTCAGGATATAACAGGTCTTGTTTCAGATCTTGATTTTGTTGTATTTAAGAGTGCAATTGAAGCAGGCGGCAGTGTTCGCTGCATAGTTGCAAAAAATGCTTCTAAAACACTTACCCGTAAGGAAATAGACAAGCTTACTGAAAAAGTAAGGGGAATTGGAGCAAAGGGCTTGGCGTTTATTCGCTGGAATGATGAGAAACCGAACTGTTCATTTGCTAAATTCCTTCCTGAAGGCAGACTTGAAGAGATTCTATCATCTCTTGGCTGCGAGCAGGGCGATGTTGTACTTATCATAGCAGACAAGAATAAGGTAACACTTCCGGTGCTTGGTGCATTGCGTCTTACAGTTGCAAAGAAGCTTGACCTTATTCCAGAAGGAAAGCTCAACTTCCTGTGGATCACTCAGTTCCCGTTCTTTGAATGGGACGATGACAGCAACACTTGGGTCGCTATGCATCATCCATTTACAATGCCTATGGACGAATGTATACAGTATCTTGATACTGCACCGGAAAAGGTTATTGCAAAGGCATTTGACCTTGTTCTCAATGGAATTGAGCTGTCATCTGGTTCTATACGTATTACTGATTATGAACTTCAGCAGAAGATGTTTGAAGCACTTGGTCTTACAGACGAAGAGATCGAAGCTAAATTTGGATTCCTTGTTGAAGCATATAAATACGGTGCACCGCCGCATGGTGGTATGGGAATAGGTCTTGACAGACTGGCCATGGTTCTTCTGGAGGCTGAAAGCCTGCGTGATGTTGTGGCATTCCCGAAAGTTCAAAATGCAAGCGAACTTATGAGTGAGTGTCCATCAACAGTCGATCAAGAAAGCCTTGATGTATTGGGTATTGCACTTGTACCAAAGGCTGAAGATAAAAAAACAGATGAATAATTAAACAAGCTGCTGCAAATGTTAAATTTTGCAGCAGCTAATTTTTTATAAGAGCTTGTGTTTATAATTATTTATTCATTTACGAATTTTATTGGATCAACGTAAACATCGTTTTTAAGCACTTCAAAGTGCAGATGTGATTCAAGTTTACTTTCAATATCAGCTGTGTTTCCTACTGAGCCAATAGTTTGACCGCTTTCTACGACATCACCCTCTTTTACATTAAGGCTGCCGCTTAATCCGCAATAACGGCTTACTATGCCATTTCCATGGTCGATAGATACACATACACCCCATAATGCGTCCTTTACTACTTCTGATACAGTTCCGTTGTCAATAGCACATACTGCACTGCCTTCTTCCGCTGCAATATCTGCGCCATTATGGGTTTGCCATGTACCAGTAGTTTCGGATTTTACAAGTTCACCATTGCTAAATTCCGCCAATATCTCGCCATCGATCGGAATTACTATAACATGACCGGATTCTTCAATTTCTGCACTCTGCTCTGACTCTGTTGACGTTTCAGGCTGCGTTTCGCTTTCTGATTCTGATGTTGTATAAGCAGTTTCGTAAGCATCAGTTTGTGGCTGGACATCTGCTGCTGCATCATATGCTTTTTGAGTGGAAGCAATTTTTGTTTCCGTTTGACGTTCCGTATGGTTTTCACTTTTGTTTGTTTCTGCTGTAAGTTCATTTTGGAGTGAATTGAGATTATTCTCCAATTTTGCATTAGTTGCCTGATATGCGTATGCACATGCTGCTCCTATCATTGCCAAGCTCACGAGCAATGCAGTGTAAAAGCCTTTCAGGCGTGTTCTTTTTGGTTGATTATTTTCGTTTTTCAAATCAAACACCTCCAACTCTATTGTGAGCCGGAGGTGTAATTTTTATACAGTAATATTTAAATTTTTTCCTGTTAATCAAGCTTTTGGTATTCTTCAGGTATACCGGTGTCTATTATTTCTTTTATCTTTTCCATATTCCAATCAGCGTAATTGGCGTTGCTTGAAATTTGCGGCAGACCATGAGCATTGCAAAGTTCTTCTGTATAATCACGATATGGAATGACTTTTAAATTGCTGAAATCTGTTCCTTCAAAGTGTGTTATAACAGGTCTTACCTGAATGTCTTCAATAGTTGTATTGCCCTTTGGATCTACTTTTATATTGAAATCCGCTACTTCACCGACAAGGTTTATATTATATGTCTGAGAAGATATAAAATTGCCGAGTGAATAGAATACAAAACCTTGAGATCCGTCTTGACGTGTGAGATATTCCATAGTCTGTGGGACGTGCGGATGAACACCAAGTATTACATCAGCACCCCAATCGACCATGTTTTGAGCCTGTTGTTTTACTTCGTCTGCTACATCAAATGTATCTTCAGTACCCCAATGTGCGGATACAATTACAGCATCTGCAACAGCATTTGCAGCTTCTATCTGGGATTTTACTTTTTCTTCATCTGAAAGTAAAACAACTTCTAAATCTGAATCATTAAGGAAATCACTGTTTGCAATGCTGTCTGTATAGGATAAAAATGCAACCTTCAATCCATTTATATCGCAAACCCGTATGTCATTCATATCGGTTTCATTTTTATATGCACCATATGTTATAAGACCATAATAGTTTGATTTCATTTTATCCCAATAGTTTAGACATGATTCCAGACCGCCTGTACCGTTGTCAAGAAGATGCCTGTTGCCAATAGATACTACATTAAATCCCGTATCAATAAGTGCATTTCCAACTTCAGGCGGTGAATTAAGGTTGTAGTTATCACCGCTTACAGCAATATTTTCATTATCACAGATAAGTGATGATTGATTTATGATTTTAATATCGCCGCTTGATATAATACTTTTTGCATCTTCATAACAAGGAGTAAAATTGTATTGTTGTTCTCCATCTGCATTTGCAGTGGCAGCATTGAGTACGCCGTTTTGAATCATATTATCCCCAGCGGCAATTATATGAATTGAACCGCCGCTTTGTTTGACATTTGCAATAGTTGCTTCTTCACGAGCAGCCTTGCCATTCATTCCATCCATTGTATTTGCAGATTTATTATCACTGCTGCCATTAGTTGAATTGCAGCCAGTTATGCAAATAAGCAGCAAAGAAAGACTTGCCGATATAAGTCTAAGTCCGATTTTACGCATGTTTTTCATTCCTTACATTGTACATTTAGGCTTGTTGTTTGAATAATCATTTAAATTATATCACATTTTTATAAAAAATGCAACACATACCATGATTATTTTATAATTATTTTTTGGATATAATCGTTCTTTTTTCATAAAATAATAAAGGCAACACCGTACAAAGAACGCCTAACGGCTCTGCACGTCATATACTTGCATATTTTTTGTCATATTTCACAAAAAGCCTCGTGAATACACAAAGTATTCACTGCATTTTTTATTTTATCTGACGAAAAATCTGTCGGCGTATCTGCCGCACAGTTTTTGTGCGGTATCGCCTAAAACATTCGGAAAGGCGGTTTTTTAAGTGAGCGATTTTAAAAATGAAACAATAAATCCTGATTTACAGCAAAATATAAGACGCATAAAGGAAATATCTGACGGAAGTTCAGATGTTATGATAAATGAATTCACATTAAGCGGAATACCGGCGGCTTTACTTGTATGTGAAGGAATGGTAGCAACAAGTATAATAACAGAACTTATACTTGAGCCTATTACTAGTATACAGCTTTCAAATATTACAACGCCGAAACTTATGGATTATCTGAATAGTGAGCTTTTATTGTCACTGGACAGAGGTGAGGCTAAAAATTATCATGATTTATTTAGATTTCTGAATTCCGGTTTTGCAGTGCTTTTGCTGCATGGTGCATCATCAGCCCTTGTTTATGGTGTACAAGGTTATGACAAACGATCAGTATCCGAACCAACTGGTGAAAGCAATGTCATGGGTGCTGGGGACGGATTTGCAGAAACAGTAAGAATGAATATGTCTTTGGTAAGACGAAGGATGAAAACACCCTTTTTAAAAATGGAACTGTTTCCGCTTGGCGAAAAGAGTCAGACGGATATATGCCTTTGCTATATGTATGACCGTGTATCAAAGAAGCTTATATCAGAAATAAAAAATCGACTAAATAGTACAGAACTTGAGAGTATACTCTCTTCCGGATATTTACAGCCGTTTTTGGAAAATAGAAGAGGCTGTTTATTTGATACTGTAAGTACGACCCAAAGACCTGATGTAATGACTGCAAAGCTTTTGGAGGGCAGAGTAGGAATTTTAATAGATGGAACACCTTTTGCAATAGTTGTACCAAAACTTATGTGTGAGAGTTTTCAGACAATGGATGACTATTGCTTTAGACCATATTATACAACTTTTATAAGAATTTTAAAGTATATAACATTTTTAATAGCACTGCTTCTTCCGGCATTGTATGTTGCTGTGTCACTTCATCATCCCGAACTTTTAAATAGAACACTTTTGCTTATTTTGGCAAAGGCAGAAGAGAACGCACCTCTATCATTGGCAGTAGAGGCAATAGGTGTATTGCTTGTATATGAAATAATACGTGAAGCAGGACTTAGGCTTCCAAAAGCTGTAGGCGGTTCTGTAAGCATAGTAGCAGGTCTTATCATAGGAGATGCTGCCGTATCGTCAGGACTTATAAGCACACCCATGCTTACTGTAACGGCGATTTCTGTAATAAGCGGATTTGTTGTTCCGGATTTGAATCAGCCTATAACGATTTTGCGTATTGCATTTATAATTGCAGGCGGAATACTGGGACTTTTTGGAATAGGACTTCTTGGCAGTGTTGTAATATTCAATGTTTGTGCAGGAGAGAGCTTTGGATTTCCAACCACTGCACCTATAGCGCCGTTCAAAAGGCATGGAATGAGAGATGTTTTCACACGAGTAAGCTTTAGAAAAATGCAGAGCGGGAATTTTACTGTGGAGGAATATAATGAATAAGATCAACTGTAGCCAGCTTACAACTTCACTGTTGCTTTCAAGTGCATTTATGCTAATGTGTCTTTCTACTCCTGTTGGGATAGAGTATATGGCAGGAACCGCTATATCATTTGCCATTCAGTTTTTACTTTGTATTCCTATTATAATTCTTTATAAAAAGGGCTTTTCTCTGTCGGCTTATTGTGATAGCGGTCATTATTTTATACCGTGTCTTTTTGTGCTATATTTTATACTTCGTGGAGGAATGTCATTCATACTTGTATGGAATGGCTCAGAAGAGCTTTCGCTCCCGTTTTCTGCACCGCTGATAACTGCTGTTTTAATAGGTGTAGTCTGCTTTTATGCAGCCTCTCTTGGATTGTCTGCTTTTGTAAGAGCGTCAACGATCGTATCCGGAATACTTGCGGTTACAATTGCAGTTCTTATTATAGGTGCTTTTCGGAGAATGGATACAATGGAACTTTCTCAAAGTACAGATATTACTGTTGTCAGAAGTATAATTCAAAATTTATCGCTTGCTGATACACTTCCTGTATTTTTTGTGCTTATGAATTTTACAAATAACAATAATAAAAAACCGTATAAATCCCTTATATTCCTGCCGACAGGACTTGTTTTATGGGAAATAGTACTTTTTCTTTGCATTACAGTTCTAGGTTCACTGCTGCCAACAGCAAAGTACCCATTCTTTTTATTGACATCTGTTTCTCAGCCTTTCAGCAGTCAAAGGGCAGATTCATTGTATCTTATTTTATTTGTGCTTTTGTGTATACTTCGCATAACCTTGTTTACTGTTCTCTCTGCTCATCTTTTGGGAATGATTTTTCCAAAATTAAAATTCAGAAGTGTTATAACTCTTCTTCTTATGATAGGTACTGCCATATTGTTTGGAATGATAAGCTATACCGGAAGCATTTTCAGTATAATATCTATATTTATTTTATCATTTTTAATACCGATTATTTTTTGTGTGAGGCTTAAGAAACACAATTCATGGAAGGAGAAAACGTAAACTTGAATAATATAATTATAAATATGAAAAAAGTCATTTCACAAATCATTTCAATTTGTTTAAGCACTAGCCTGTTGCTACTTACAGGCTGTCAGAATAATACACTGGAAGTGCGTGACAGGGCATATGTGCAAAGTGCATTATTCAGCGAAAAAAATAATATAACCATTACACTTTATCCTTTTGAAGGTGAAAATAAATGTTCCATAGGCAGAGGGCATACAATATCAGACGCTGTAGAAAATGCCTCTGTGCTTTGGGGTAAAGATGTATTTATGGGTCATATTGAGCTTTTATGCTTTGATAGATCCGACTTCACTGATAAACTTGAAAGCTGCCTTTATGATTATAGAATATCTCCAAGCTGTAAATTGATTTTTCTTTCATCAGACAGCAGAATTTCTGAAGATTCTGATATGACCTTGCTTACGGACAGGCTCATTATGGAAGAGCAAAATGGACGAATACCGGAAACCGATTTGTTTCATATTCTGTCTGAGAAAAAAGATGATGACGGCTCTATGCTTATTCCTGCGATTACAAAAAATGGTCTTTCTATGTGCATATTGAAAGATGGAAAATCTCATACTATTTCTGAAAAATCAGCAGCCGGACTTTGTTGGTTGAGAGGTGAAAATTATCCAAATAGAATATCAGTTTATGGTGAAAATGGAGCTGAGGACTATGAAATATATTCTGCAAAGACTAATCTTTCGGCTGAAATAAAAGATAATATTCCACATATAAAAGTGAAGATCAGCATAAAAGGCTCTGGAAATGCAGAGGCTGCAAAAGGCATTATAAAGTCGGAATGCACAGATGCAGTAAAAGATACGCTTAAAACAGCAGAATCTGATGTAATAGGCTTTGGCAGATGTCTTGCAAAATACTGTCCTGAATATTATAGTAGTCAGGATTTCAGTACTGCTAAATGGGCATCGGTTTTTGATTTTGATATAGATTTTGCCTAAAGTATATTTGCGAGCAAATAGCAGAGAAAAGGTCTTTTCTTTTTTTTCAAAATATGGTATACTATAGAAAATACCATTCAGGAGGTAATGCTATGAGCTTACTTGCTATTGATGGAAACAGTATACTGAACCGTGCATTTTACGGAATAAGGCTGCTCTCCAATCAAAAAGGAATCTATACAAATGCCATATTCGGCTTTATGAATATTTATTTTAAGCACGTATCTGAAATAAAACCAGACCGTATTGTGGCAGCATTTGACTTGAAATCTCCGACATTTCGTCATAAGGCTGTAAGCACCTATAAAGCGAATCGCAAGGGTATGCCGGAAGAGCTTGCAATGCAGATGCCGTATATCAAGCAGATACTTACACTTATGGGCGTATCTGTTGTAACTTGTGAAGGATATGAAGCCGATGATATTCTTGGAACGCTGTCAAGAATATGTACAGAGCAATCCGTACATTGTGATATATTAACAGGTGACAGGGATAGTTTGCAGCTTGTAAATGATAACGTTACAGTGCGTCTTGTTACTAATAAGGAAACTATATCCTATACTCCCGAGCGTTTTATAGAAGAATATGGCTTTGATCCTATTTCTCTTATTGATTTAAAAGCTCTTATGGGAGATAGTTCAGATAATATATCCGGCGTGCCGGGTATAGGTCAAAAAACAGCGTCTGTTCTTATTCAAAAATGGCATAATATCCAGAATCTCTATGAGAATATTGATAATGCAGGTCTTACGAAAGGCGTTTTTAATAAGCTTGTAAACGCAAAGTTTGAAGCCGAACAAAGCAAGTGGCTTGCAACTATCGTTCAGACTGCACCTATTCCTCAAGATATTTCAGATTACAATAAAAAGCCTATTGAGCGTGAAAAGCTTAAAGAACTGTTGCTGGAGCTGGAAATGTCAAAGCTTTTATCAAAACTTGATTTGGAGAATGTCTCTTCTGATAGCGACATTCAGGACAAACAGGATCAGGATAAAGATAAAAAAGCTGATGTTCAGATTGATTATCCGGAGGAAGCTTTAACTTTTGAAATAATATCTTCATGGGAAAAAGAAGATTCAGCTAAAACATATCTTTTTGAAATGGAAGTTTTATCTGTATTTGAAAATAATATTGTATATCAAACAAGTGATGAAGAGATTATAAAAAGCTTTCTGGGCAGTGATTTAAAGAAGTGTACTTTTGGTGCAAAGCCGCATTATAGATATATGCTTAGTCACGGTGCAGAGCTTAATAATCTAATAACAGATGGCGAAATATGTGCCTATCTTTTAAATCCCACTACATCTGAATATACTATAGATCGTCTTTCTATAACATATCATGTTCCATATGTCAAAGGCAATTACAGTGACCTTGCTGTCCTTAAAGAACTTTGTAAAGTTATGGAGAGTATTATAGATAAACAGGAGCAGACAGAACTTTATAAACTCGAGCTGAGGCTTACCGAAGTCCTTGCTTCCATGGAGCATATTGGAATTAAAGTCGATAAGGACGGTGTAAAAGAGTTTGGCGTTTATTTATCTGAGCAGATAGAGGAAATGCAGCAGATGGTATATGATGAAGCCGGTCATGAATTTAATATAGGTTCTCCGAAACAGCTTGGAGAAGTGCTTTTTAAAGATATGGGACTTCCTCACGGCAAGAAAACAAAGACAGGCTATTCTACAAATGCAGAGATACTTGAAACCCTAAGGGGCGAATATAAAATCGTTGATCATGTTCTGAAATGGCGGCAGTATTCAAAGCTGAGATCTACCTATGTAGATGGACTTTTAAAGACAGTTGGCAAGGATGGACGAATACACTCTGTTTTTAAACAGACTGAAACCAGAACAGGACGTATTTCATCTACTGAACCTAACATGCAGAATATCCCTGTCCGCACAAAGCTTGGAAGCAATATGCGAAAATTCTTTACAGCGAGTGAGGGAAATATTCTTCTTGATGCTGATTACAGCCAGATCGAACTTAGAATACTTGCAAATATATGCGGCGATGAAAATATGCAGGAAGCGTTTCTCAGCGGTGAGGATATTCACACTGCAACAGCAGCACAAGTATTTGATATGCCGATCGAAATGGTGACAAGTGAGATGAGAAGTGCCGCCAAAGCTGTAAATTTTGGAATTATTTATGGTATAGGTGCGTTTTCTCTTTCAAAAGATATAGGAGTATCTGTATATGAAGCAAATCGCTATATAAAAAATTATCTTGCACGTTATCCAAAGGTAAGTTCGTTTATGGAAGAAGTTGTAGAAAATGCAAAACGTGATGGATATGTTGCAACATATTTTAACCGTCGAAGACCAGTGCCTGAACTTAAACAGTCAAATAAAGTGGTACAAGCGGCGGGAAAAAGAATCGCTATGAATACACCTATACAAGGTACAGCTGCTGATATTATTAAAATGGCGATGGTAAAAGTTTATGACCGCCTTAAGGCAGAAGTGCCGGAAGCAAAACTTATTTTGCAAGTCCATGATGAGCTTATTGTGGAAGTTCCTCAAAAATCAGCACTGCAAGCTGCTAAGATACTCGGTGAAGAAATGCAAAATGTGGTAAGTTTTAATGTTCCATTAACAGCAGAGGTAAGCATGGGGGGAAGCTGGTATGATGCAAAAGGCTGATAATGATATTACTATTATTGCCGCTGCTGATATAACGGATATGAGCATTCTTGCAGAAATTGCAGAATTATCATTCCCTGATCCTTGGTCTGAAAAGCTTTTTAAAGAAGCATTTGAAAATGTGTATACAAAAATATTTCTTGCAAAGGATAATCTTGGTGAAATAATAGGATATATTGTCTTATCAGAAACAGGCGATGATATAAATGTTGATGATATTGCGGTATTGCCGGAATACCGCAGAATGGGAATTGGAAAAAGACTTCTAAAATGGTCACTGCTTGAATATCCAAATAAAAGCTTTCTTCTGGAAGTTCGGGAAAGCAACTCACCTGCAATAAATCTTTATATATCTATGGGATTTGAGCAGGTAGGATTTAGAAAAAGATATTATTGCGAGCCCTGCGAAGGTGCTGTTCTTATGACAAGGAAAATAAAGATAAAATGTGAAAGGAAATGAAAAATCATGATAAAGCATATAGTAATGTTTAAACTGAAATCTAAATACGAGGGAAAAAGTGCAATTGAAAATGCATTGGAAGCAAAGAGCCGTGCCGAGAAACTTATAGACTTAGTACCAACTCTTAGAAAGCTTGATGTATGCATCAACACTGAAAAAGCAAATCCTGATAATTATGAATTTGCACTTGTATGTGAATTTGACGATATAGAAGGACTGAATGAATATCAGGTTCATCCTTCTCATGTTGAGTTTGGAAAATTTATAAACCCCAGACGAGAACTCAGAGCCTGCATTGATTATGAATTTTAAGGAGTCTTAAATTATGCTTATTTTAGGAATAGAAAGTTCATGTGATGAAACCGCTGCGAGTGTTGTAAAAGATCACAGAGAGGTGTTGTCAAATGTTATAGCATCTCAAGTAGATGAACATAAGCTTTATGGCGGTGTTGTGCCTGAAATAGCGTCACGCCGTCATTGTGAAAACATCTTGTGGGTAGTGCAAAAAGCTCTTGAAGATGCACATACTAAACTTGATGAGCTTGATGGTATTGCTGTTACATATGCACCTGGACTTATAGGAGCTTTGCTTGTAGGAGTTAATTTTGCAAAAGGTCTTGCACTTGCTGCTAATAAGCCGCTTGTGCCGGTTCATCATATAGCCGGTCATATTGCTGCAAATTATATTGCTCATCCTGATCTTAAGCCGCCTTATCTCTGCCTTGTAGTAAGTGGAGGTCACAGCCATATAGTTGAAGTGCTGTCATACACAGAATTTCATGTGATAGGCAGAACACGTGATGACGCAGCAGGAGAGTGTTTTGATAAATGCGCTCGTGCCATGGGATTTCCATATCCTGGCGGAGTACATATTGACAAAGCGTCAAAGAACGGCGATCCAAAGGCATTCACATTGCCAAGGCCAAAGATCGCAGGTAATGAATATGATTTCAGTTTTTCGGGACTTAAAACAGCGGTGATAAATATGCTGCATAATGCAAAGCAAAAGGGCGAAGAGATAAACTGCAATGACCTTTCAGCTTGTGTCCAGAATACTATTGCGAGCATTGTGACAGAACATACCATGTCTGCTGCCGAGCGGCTTGGATATAATAAAATTGCAGTTGCAGGCGGTGTTTCGGCAAATAGCGGTGTACGTGAAGCGATGAGCAAGATGTGTGATAAAAAGGGCTATTCATTATATATGCCGCCGCTTTCACTTTGCGGTGATAATGCTGCTATGATAGCTTGTGCAGGCTCATATAATTTTGATGCTGGAATACGTGCTGATTCGTCTTTAAATGCTTATGCTACAATGAGTCTTGAAGAAAATATTTCGATTGAATCACTGCGGACAATTTGACAAAAAATTGTCATTCTGTACGTGACTGGAATACGATAGAACGCAAAAGGTGAACAATTTCTGAAAAATAAATGGGATTTTACGGAAATGTCTTGACATTGGAAGCAAATGGAATTATAATAAGGATAAAGAGAAGAGAACATATTATAGAGTGGTTACTCTTCTCGAATGATGCATAATAAAACTTATGCAAATATAGGAGGTATTACCAATGGCACTGACTAACAACAAAAATGTTCTGGCTTGGGTTGACGAGATGGTTGCTCTGACAAAGCCGGATAAAGTAGTATGGATCGATGGTTCTAAGGAGCAGCTGGACGCTCTCACAGCAGAAGTAACAGCTCTTCCAGATGGCGATCCTAATAAAATGTATTATCTGAATGACGAAAAGCTTCCGGGTTGTCTGTATCACAGAACTCTTCCTAACGACGTTGCTCGTGTTGAGGATAGAACTTTTATCTGTACTTCTACTAAGGAAGCAGCAGGTCCTACTAACAACTGGATGGCTCCAGATGAAATGAAAGCTATGCTGACTCCTCTGTATGATGGTGTTATGAAGGGCAGAACTATGTATGTAATCCCATATTCAATGGGTCCTATCGGTTCTCCTCTGGCAAAGGTTGGCGTTGAGCTTACTGACTCTATTTATGTTGTACTGAACATGAACATCATGACCAGAATGGGTGCTGCTGCATTCGAAAATCTGGGTGATACTTCTGATGACTTCGTTCGTGGTCTTCACTCCAAGGCTGATGTAGATCCTGAGAAGCGTTATATCGTACACTTCCCAGAGGAAAATACAATCTGGTCTATCAATTCTGCTTACGGCGGCAACGTTCTTCTTGGTAAGAAGTGCTTCGCTCTGCGTATTGCTTCCTTCCAGGGTAAGAATGAAGGATGGATGGCTGAACATATGCTCATTCTGGGCGTTCAGAAGCCAGATGGCGAAACAAAATATATCACAGCTGCATTCCCATCTGCTTGTGGAAAGACAAATCTTGCAATGCTTATTCCTCCGGAAGGCTATCAGAAGGATGGCTACAAGGTATTCACAGTAGGTGATGATATTGCTTGGATGAAGCCTGGTAAGGACGGCAGACTCTATGCTATCAACCCTGAGAACGGCTTCTTTGGCGTTGCTCCTGGTACTAACGAAAAGTCCAATCCAAACGCTCTGGCTTGCACACGCAAGAACACAATCTTCACAAACGTTGCTATGAACAATGAAGATAACACTGTTTGGTGGGAAAAGCTTGACAAGAATCCTCCTGTTGATGCAACAGAGTGGAAGGGTGCTAAGGTAAATGGTCCTGAGTATATCGCTGAAGGCGGCAACCTTGCTCATCCAAACTCAAGATTTACAGCTCCTGCTGAGAACTGCCCATGCATTTCTCCTGAGTTCAACAATCCTGAAGGTGTACCGATTTCCGCAATTATCTTTGGTGGTCGTCGTGCATCAACAACTCCTCTGGTATATCAGTCATTTGACTGGACACACGGCACATACATTGGTTCTGCTGTTTCTTCTGAAACAACAGCAGCTGCAACAGGTGCTGTAGGTGTACTCCGTCATGACCCAATGGCTATGAAGCCATTCATCGGCTACAATGTAGGCGATTACTGGGCACACTGGTTGGAAATGGGCGAAAAGCTTGGTGACAAGGCTCCTAAGATTTTCAACGTTAACTGGTTCAAGCAGGACGAAGAAGGCAACTTCATTTGGCCTGGTTTCGGCGACAACATGAGAGTTCTTGACTGGATCATCAAGAGATGTGAAGGTACTGTTGACGCTGAGGAAACTGCTATCGGTTATCTGCCTAAGAAGGGCGACATTAACGTTGAAGGTATCGAAGACGAAGTAACTCCTGAGATCATGGATAAGCTCCTTGCTGTTGATAAGGAACTTTGGACTAAGGAAATCGCTGA
This sequence comes from uncultured Ruminococcus sp., assembly GCA_937907215.1. GTDB lineage: Bacteria > Bacillota > Clostridia > Oscillospirales > Ruminococcaceae > Ruminococcus_C. Next base: position 23,545 of record CALESG010000053.1, on the reverse strand, counting down.
AATGCGTAGATACTACAATGATGACATTGCTGCTAAGGGTGGCAACATCCCAGCTGCTCTGTATGCTGAGCTTGACAAGATCGAAGCTAATCTTAACAAGTAATTGTATTTGATTTAAAAAGTACAGTGATATAAATATAGTAGAAAGGCACTTTTGACGTTATGTCATAAGTGCCTTTCTCATTTCTTATATTATTGACTTTTGGTGTTCATTTTGCTATAATTATAATGTAAATTAAAATTTGTTAAGGAGATTTTAGATATGTTAGATAAATATGGAACAAAGATAAAAGTAGGAAAAGGAAAAATAAATGTATATGTTGAAGGTCATGGTAAACACACAATTGTAGTATTGTCAGGTGCAGGCATTACATCACCTGTGCTTGAATATAGACCTATTTATCGAAAACTATCTGATAAATATAAAATAGTAGTAATAGAAAAATCTGGCTATGGTTTAAGTGAAAGTACTGGAACAGATCGTACAATTGAAAATATGGTAAGTGAGAGCAGAGAAGCATTAAAAGGTGCGGGAATAGAACCTCCATATATTCTCATGCCGCATTCCTATTCTGGTTTTGAAGCTATTTACTGGGCAAATTCTTTTCCGGATGAAGTAAGTGCAGTTTTAAGTATTGATATGGGAGTTCCAGAATCTGCTGCTGAGATGGGAAAGATAATTACTCCTGATAAGGTGGCGGTTAATATTAAAAGGAATAAAAAGCTTTATGCTATAATTAAAAAGAAAGGTATACTTGCAAAACTTTTTAAAAATAAACTTGTAAATGCTTCTGGGATAATGACTTCTGATTATCTGAATGAAGATGAAAAGAAATTGTATGAAGAACTCTTTTATAATAATCTTGGAAATGATGATATGCTTTTAGAAAATGAAATGCTTGTTTCCAATGGAGAAAAAGCTGAGAAAACAGGCAAATTAAAAGTTCCTGCTTTCTTTTACATAAGTGACATGAAAGTTCCAATGAAAAACGGTTCATGGCGTGAATATTCGATTAAATATGCTAAAAGTATCGGAGCTAAATATAAACTTACTGATCAAGGACATCTTATGTATTCAAAAATTCCTGATCAGATGGCATATGACTTTGACAATTTCTTGAATTCTGCAATAATAGACTAATTGTTTTTTGATTTAATATTTCACAAAATCCGATTTATCAAGCAATTTAAAATACTTATTCTTTTTGAATATAAACTTAATAAGATATTATATAATAAATAAATTAAAACAAAAACCGGTTCGTGTTTAAAATGAACCGGTTTGTTGTTTTTATTGGCGATTTTCGAGGGAAAAGGGGTTATTAGAAAATTACTTTCTCTTCTTAGAAACGTAAATTACTGCACCAAGGACAAGAGCAGCAGAACCGGCAACAGCAGGGATTGACATTGAATCAGATGTTGCAGGTGAGTTTGCAGTGGTATTGCCAGTTGAGTTATTTGATGTACCAGAGTTGTTACCGCCAGTTGAACCTGTAACGATATTGCCGTTTTCATCGATATTTACTGATATTTCAAAAGTATACCAATTTTGTCCCACATAATATCCTGCATTTATATGCGAACCATCATCACTTGAACGTGCATCAGCACCTGTGCCTTTTATTACGAGTTTTCCGGGTTTAACATTTTCAACAGTTATGCTTTCTAAGTATTCATTTTCGTCACAAGCACTACAGCCGCCATTTAAAGATTTTATTTCGCCATTACTGCAATCAGTAATTTTTACAGAAATTGCCTGCATACTTTTTCTTAAATCACCATTAAATGTATCACTTGTATTTGAGCCTACAACATTAAAGTATGTATATGGTATTTCTACTGTGAATGTTTTTTCATCTGGTGTATCAGGTTTAGAACCAGCTTCTACAAACTTATTAGCTGTTTTATCAAATACATATGATGTTGATGTACTCTGACCGGTATATTCATTTTCATAATAAATAATAAGATTATCGCCTGAAATCTTAAAGTAATTATTTACATTATATACAATAGCACTTCCTTGTAAATCTCCTGCTGTGAAATCTTCAAGAACAGGAACATTTTGCAGATTGGTTGCAGTGCCGTTGCTAAAGTTAATTGATAAATTTAACTGTGCACCGCTATAGCCGTTTGTGCTTGATGATTTTCCGTTTTGAAGATCAGCAACAAATGATATTCCGTTAAGTTCAAATACCTGTTTTCTGGAGCTGTAATCCAAATTATCTGTATCACTATTTACATAACGGAATTTACCTGTTGCAGAATCGTAATATGATTCAACAGTTGCAATTTTGCCATTCACATAGCATACAACAACTAACTGATTACCATAAACCTCATAGTGATCAACTGTGTTTATTAAAGCATCTAATTCAATTCTGCCAACCTCAGTAGCACTATCCTTATCAGTTATCTTATAAATAACAATGTAGTAACTGTCTACTTTAGTATAAAAGCTTTCATCACCAATAGTAAAATCTGCATCAATAGCATTGGCAATAACAGTTTCCTCAATATCCCCATCCACAGTAGCAGTTTCAGATGTTTCTGTTGTTACTGTTTCTTCAGTTACTTCTGTTGCCTCTGTAGCAGCTTCAGTTGTTATTTCCACAGCTGAACTTTCAATCTCAGTTACAGCAGCTTCTTCTGCAAAAGCGGTTACCCCAGTAACACTAAGCATTGAAAATGCTGCTATAAAAGCAAGTGCCTTTTTGATTTTCATACTTTAATTTCCTCCTAATAATAATTTCAGACAGCAAAAAAGGCGTAGTATACTACTAGGTACACTACGCCTTAAAAATATTATTGAAGTTTAAATCACTTATGTTTTTGTGCAATTTTAACAAAGAGATGGTTTTCACCCCCCCCCCGTTGTGCATATCGCCAGTACACATATTGCATAAAACATAAGTTACACCTCTTTTCTGTCTGATATTTCTTATTATATTACATTTTCAAAAAATTGTCAATTATTTTCTTTTAAAAAACCTATAAAACTATTTTTTTTGCGTATCTTGCTATTGTTTAAAATATATGCTATAATATTACTATCAAAAAACAAGGAGAGCTTAATGTGAAAGTACAGAACATAGATGATGGAAAATATTTCGACTGGGGTAAAACCTCTGAAGATTATGCAAAGTACAGAGATATATATCCAGAAGAATTCTATCAATATATTTTGAAACTTGGATTATGCAAGGATGAACAAACTGTTCTTGATATTGGAACTGGCACAGGTGTACTTCCACGAAACATGTACAGATACGGAGCAAAATGGGTAGGTATAGATATCGCTGAAGAACAAATAAAACAGGCAAATAATATTGCAAGTAAAAATGGAATGAAAATTGATTTCTTTACTTGTAAAGCGGAAGATATTGATTTTCCAGATAAGACATTTGATGTAATCACTGCCTGTCAGTGTATTTGGTATCCAGACCATAAGATTACTGCACCTAAATTTTCTCGTATTCTAAAAAATAAAGGTAAATTCTTGATTCTTTATATGGGATGGCTGCCTTTTGAAGACGAAATAGCTGGAAAGAGCGAAGAAATTATTTTGAAATATAATCCCGGATGGACAGGACATGGAGATACGAAAAAGCCTGTATGGATTCCAGATGAATACCTTGAGTTCTTTGATGTTATATCTCAAGAGGAATTTAATGTTGATGTTCCTTTTACTAGAGAAAGTTGGCATGGAAGAATTCGTGCTTGCAGAGGAGTAGGTGCGTCAATGTCACCTGGTGAGCTTGCTGCTTGGGAAGAAGAACATCTAAAAATGCTTTTTGAAAATGCATCTGAAAGATTTAGTGTAAAGCATTATATATCAATTGCCGAACTTGAATTAAAATAAATTTTATATGCTATAATATTACTATCAAAAAACAAGGAGAGCTTAAATGGGAACTGTAACTATTGGAAATTCTTCTATACATAAAACGGCTGCCCTTGCACCTATGGCAGGAGTTGCTGACCGTGCCTATCGTATTCTATGCAAAGAACACGGTGCGGCGGCATTAGTAAGCGAAATGGTATCTGCAAAGGGTCTTTGCTATGGAGATTCAAAAACAGCTCAGCTTTGTACTATTCTGCCGGAAGAACGCCCTATGGGATTGCAGCTGTTTGGCAGTGAGCCTGATTTTATGGCAAAAGCAATAACTATTGTACAGAAATTTGAACCCGACTGGATAGATATAAACATGGGTTGTCCTGTTCCAAAAGTTGTCGGTACTGGTGCCGGCTCTGCTCTTATGAAAAATATTGACCTTGCTGCAAGAATAACTGAAGCTGCCGTACAAACATCAAGTATACCTGTGACAGTTAAGTTCCGCACCGGTTGGGACAGTGACAGCATCAACGCTGTAGAGTTTGCCAAGGCTATAGAAAATGCAGGAGCGTCTGCCATCGCTGTACACGGCAGAACTAAAATGCAGATGTACAGTGGAAAAGCCGACTGGAACATTATAAAGCAGGTAAAACAGGCTGTTTCCATTCCTGTAATCGGAAACGGAGATGTAACTGACTTTAATTCCTGCAAAAAAATGTACGATGAAACAGGCTGTGACCTTGTTATGATAGGAAGAGGAAGCTATGGAAATCCATTTGTGTTTCGTGAGATAGATTCCCTTATGAACGGCATTACATATACTCCTCCAACACTTGAGCAGCGTATGGAAGCTATGCTTTATCATATAAGACTTATAATAAAACATAGCTTTGGAAAGCCGCCTGAGATCGCCATTCGTGATGCAAGAAAACACGCTGCTTGGTATATGTCCGGCTGCTATGGTGCAGCATCATTCCGTGCAAGATGCTATCAGCTTTCATCTTATGAAGAAGCTGAGGTTATGGCAAATGATTTTATAAAGCTGCAAAATCAATTTGAAAATGAAAGAAATTAGAGAGGAGTGACAATATGTCAATACCTAAAATGATAATTATTTTTTTTGAAGTACTCCTGCTGTTAGTATTCATTATACCTGCTTTTCTAAATATAATAAATGTGGGAAATATTGCCGGTGCGTTTGCTTCGCTGTTAATTTTGCTTGCAACAATATTTAATAGTCAGTTGTGGGAATTTATAAAAAGGATGTTGCAAAATATTTCGGGAAGAATTTTTGTAAGCATTATTGCTGTTGTGTTAGCGTTTATTATAGGATTTGCAGGATTTCTGACAGTTCGTATGATATGTGCGATAAATAATAAACCAGATGATCCGTGTACAGTCGTAGTTCTTGGTTGTCATGTAAAGGGTACTGAGCCAAGCCTTATGCTCGCACGTCGTTTAGATGCGGCTTATGATTATATGATTGAAAATCCAGACGTTAAATGCATTGTAAGCGGCGGACAAGGTTCCGGTGAGGATATATCAGAAGCAGATGCAATGAAACTTTATCTTATGAATAAGGGCATTGATAGTGAGCGTATTCTTAAAGAAGATAAATCAACAAATACACTTGAGAATATTTCATTTTCAAATGAAGTTTTAAAGGAAAATAACTTGGGCAGTGAAATAGTAATAGTTACTGATGGATTTCATCAGTATAGGGCAAGCCTTATAGCCGAAAAGCTGGGTCTTGATTCTTATTCAACAAGCTGTCATACAAGACCAGAACTTGTGCCAACTTATTGGGTAAGAGAATGGTTTGCACTGGCAAACGAAATCTTTTTAAATTGATGTAATATTAAGGAAGCACTGGATTTAATCAGTGCTTCCTTAAATATTTATATAGGGGAAATATTAAAGCGGCAGTAACTTTTGTAGTGCATATCAAAGTTACTGCCGCTTTTAGTTTTGATTTTTTATGCCATTATTTTTTGTCTTTTACTCCTATTTTTAATCTTTTCAACAGGACAAGGTGGCAGTGGACATATTGAAGGAATATAGTCCTTAAATGTTTCAAATGATGCATATTTAACAGCACCAAATGATAAGAGCTTTTTCTTTTTAAAGATAACTAATATTTTCTCTATGTAGAATTCTCTTACTCCACGGATTTTGTATCCATGCTTGTCCATTACTATTCCTGTGGCAACAGATTCAAATTTTGCAAGTGAAACTGCTGCATCTTCCAAAGTATCATAGAGAGTTTCGTCAATTAGTTTTGGCTCTTTTGAAAATCCTTCTGTACATCCTGGTCTTACTCTTAAAATTGTGGGAAGTTCGCACATTTCTGTCATCATAATTCTGTATGCATACCTCACTTTTGTTTCTCCTTTTTACATTTTATTTTTTTATAGCACTTTAAAATGCATTAAAACACATCAAAAGACATATTTCGCACTGTGCTGATTAAATTATATCAGACAGCATATTTTTCGTCAATAATATAAGTCTGATGAATAAGGAAGAATGGTGTAAAAATATGTCGAAACATAAAAATACAGGTACGCAGTGAGTATTTAGATATTATGGCGTGTTGACACTAAGATTAAAACGCATCTTTTTGGCAGAATTTTACACATACTGCGTTGAGAAAACTTGCTGGGCGACAGCCCGCCTACGTTTCCTCTCCTTGCTTGAGCAGAAATTCTGCTCAAAAATCTGCACATTATGTTAGTGTCAACACACCCTAAACTATTTTATACAGTTCAGCTGCGGTTTCTTTTGTCACATATTCAGTGACCTTTTCCACACTTACTTTAAGGGCTTTCTGTCCCATGTTTATTTCAATGATATCGCCAACCTTTACATCATAAGAAGCACGTGCAGGCTTGCCGTTTACAATTATCTTTTCGGCATCACAGGCTTCGTTGGCAACAGTTCTGCGTTTTATAAGGCGTGATACTTTTAGATATTTATCCAATCGCATTTTAAAATTCTCCTTTATAAATTTATTTATTATGAATTATTACGCTTTACTTCATTCCAGATTTTATCGAGTTCTTCCGGCTGATAGTCATTCATTTTTTTACCGGACAGTTCTGTGATTTTTTCCACAGCAGAAAATCTACGAATAAACTTTTCAGTAGCAGCAGTAAGACATTCTTCAGCATTAAGTCCCATCTTTCTTGCAGCGTTTACACATGAAAATAGAATATCACCCATCTCATCTGCCAGACGTTCTTTGCTTTCAGAATCAGCAGCTGCTGCTGATAATTCGTTTAATTCACTGTGAATATTTTCAATTGCAGCATCGGCATTTGAGAAGTCCATTCCTGATTTAGCAGCACGTTTTCCAACTTTTTGTGCTCTCATCAGTGCTGGCAGTGAAACAGCAACGCTTTCAAGAGTTTCAGTGTATGTTGTTTGACCCTTTGTCTGCTGTTTTATAGATTCCCAGTTATTTAAAAGTTCTCCCATATTTGAAACTGTCAGTTCTCCGAAAACATGGGGATGACGTATTATCATTTTCTTGCAAATATCATTGCAGACATCTGAAAAATTAAAACTGCCTTTTTCACGTTCTATCTGCGTATGGAATATGACTTGCAGCAGCACATCGCCCAATTCTTCACGAAGAAGATCCGAATCACTGTTGTCAATAGCCTCTACAGCTTCATAGACCTCTTCTATGAAGTCCATACGGATAGAGTCATGAGTTTGTTTAATATCCCATGGACAGCCATCCGGACTTCGTAAAAGCTTTACGATTTCTATAAGATCGTCAATGTTATATGAATCCTTAAACTCAAAATCAACCATTTTATCTTTTTACCTCCTAAAAAACAGGCAGAGTCCTAAGACAGACCCTGCCAAGTGTTATCTTGCATCTACAAATCCTACTTTGTGGTATACCTTATTGAGAATACGCTGTGAATATGACAATGCCTTTTGAGCATTTGTTGTATAGCATTCTTTCAAATAAGCCTTGTCAGCAAACAGACGTTTATATTCTTCCTGCATTGGGTTTAGATGGTCAGCTATAGTTTCGCCTACAGCCAGTTTGAAATCACCATATCCCTTACCTTCAAATTCAGATTCAATGGCTTTGAAATCCTTGCCTGTAATACTTGAATATATAGTCATAAGGTTATTTATGCCATCTTTGCCTTCTGCATAGCGAACAACGGTGTCACTGTCGGTGACTGCTCTTTTGCACTTTCTTATAATAGTATCTTTGTCATCAAGAATTAAAATGCAGGCATTAGGGTTGTCATCTGATTTAGACATTTTTTTAGTTGGATCCTGGAGTGACATTACTTTAGCACCTACTGGTGATATATATGGTTCAGGCAGTGTGAAGAACTCACCATATCTTTGATTAAAACGCTGTGCAATATTTCTTGCAAGTTCAAGATGCTGTTTTTGGTCAACACCTACCGGTACAAGGTCAGCATTATATGCTAAAATGTCAGCAGCCATAAGTACAGGATATGTAAACAAACCGGAGTTTACATCATCAGCATGACGTGCGCTTTTATCTTTGAATTGAGTCATACGTGAAAGTTCACCGAATTGTGTGTTGCATCCAAGAACCCATGAAAGTTCCGCATGAGTTTTAACATGACTCTGTATAAATAAAATTGATTTTTCAAGGTCGATTCCGCAGGCAAGCAGCAGAGCGTATGCTTGAAGTGTATTTTGTCTAAGTTTAGCCGGTTCTTGACGAACGGTAATGGCATGAAGGTCAACAACACAATATACGCAGTTATATTCATCCTGAAGAGGACCCCAATTTCTTATAGCACCAATATAATTGCCGAGAGTAAAAGTGCCTGTTGGCTGAATGCCGCTGAAAATAAGTTTCTTCTTAGTTGTTTCTTCCATAAACAAATTCCTCCTGTATGATAAGATATTAGATTAAGATTATTATAAGTCCTTGAGCAGTTTTTGTCAAGTATATGATATAGAAAGGGCATTTCCAAGGCGGTTGTAAATTGTTTTGGCATCTGCGACATTAAGACCGGAGTATGCAGCATTTGCTGTACAGAGAACATATTCTTTTCCAAAAATCTCTGCAAAGCTGCACAGACAGCTTCCGGCTTCATCAGTAGTACCTGTTTTTCCGCCGATTATTTTTCCGCCTATTACATAAGTATCACCGTATATTGCATTTATTTTACTGAACATTGTGCTGGTTAAAGCTCTTCCGCTGCTTGTTGTGTAATAAGTTGTTGAGTCCACTTGTCTAAATGTATCATTTTTTGACGCATATCTCATAAGAAGAGCTATGTCATGAACAGTGGAATAATGATTTTCATTTGGCAGACCTGTAGTATTTGCAAAATGAGTTGAAGTCATACCAAGCTCTGCAGCTTTTTGATTCATAAGTTCCACGAAAGCGTTTTCTGAACCACTTATAAAAGTTCCCGCTGCTATGCAGCATTCACATCCAGACGGCAGTAATATTCCGTAAATAAGATCAAGAGAAGTGACTGTTTCGCCACCATAAAATCCAGCCAAAGAACCGCCGACAGAAGAGGCAGAAATAACTGCATCAGACGGCATTGTAAAATATGTATTCATATCATCAAAATTTTCTATAGCAAGTATGGCTGTCATGATTTTTGTCATTGAAGCAGGTGCAATTTTAGTGTCACCGTTCTTTTCAGCTATAATCTTGCCTGATTCTGAGTCAATCAACATTGCATACTCGCTGTTTATATCAGACAAATCGATTTTCAGTTCTTTAATGTCAGATTCTTTTAATGTTGTTATATCCTCTTGATTTATATTTTCAGACAGCACATAATCATCTTCAGTGTTGCTAGAGCTGCTGGTGTTATCACGGTTATCAGATGAAGTACATGCAGTACTGAAAATTGACATTACAAAGAATGTTACTGATGTAAGCAAAGTAATAATCTTTTTTTCCCTTTTCATCTCTAAAATCCCTTTTATTTAATTTTAAAATATATAAATTCCTCACGATTGCAGTAAGATAAGATCGTGAGGAATTTTTTTAGACCTCAAGTTGTTTAGGCATTTATATCACGGTCTTTTAACTGAGCTGAATGCATTGCCTGCATAAGTCTTTGATAAAGAACGTATATATTCTGAGCTGCTGTTGAATCATTTCTTATTGTCATAGGGTCTATAGCTCTCTTGTAAATGCCTTTTTTAGTGAGCATATATACATAGTGTTGTCTGCCCATAGGAAGTGGGAATTTCTTGACAAGAGTAGCTTCCGGAAGCAGATGATGTGCGTTTGCAACAAGTATTCTTGAAGGCTGTATAACAGTTTGATGACGAAGAGCAGCACCTGTATATTCAGCACCATTGTTAAAGTGAAGATTACACGCACCGTTTGCATAAACTGTAAGAGTGCAGAGCAGCACCGGATTCATAGGTATGTCTATAACCATGCCATAAACGTCATTTTGTGCAAATTTTCCCAATTCCTTTGCAGGATAGTGAAGCGCAGTATTTCTAATGGAAAGATATTTTTCTGTAACAACATAGTTGTCAAAAGAACCTTGTCTGTTGATAGCCATAATGGTAAAATTCCTTTCTTTTTATATGATTATTTATCCAGAAGTTCTCTGCTCATAGCTCCAAGTATTTTTGTGCCTTTTTCGAGCTGTTCATCTGTTGGAGTAGAGAAATTCATTCGGAATGAAGTTGTTTTTTCGTTTTCATCTATAAGAAATGCATTGCCCGGAACAAGAGCGATCTTATAATCTTTTACCGCTTTTTGACAGAATTCATTCATATCGCAGTCATCAGGTAGTGTACACCATATGAAAAGTCCGCCTTCCGGTTTATTATATTTTATTTTTTTTGAGAATGTACTGTCCATGTTGGAAAGCATTATATCACGTTTTCTGCGGTATATGCTTCTAAGTTTATTGAAATGTTCATCAAGGTCAACTGTACGCATAAATTGTTCGCATATAGCCTGTGCCCATATATTTGAGTGAACATCAGCAACCTGCTTGCATACTATCATTTTGGAAATGATTTCAGATGGTCCGCTTACGTAACCTGTACGGAATCCGGGAGCAAGTATCTTTGAAAATGTGCCTGAATAAATTACACGATTTTCAATATCCATACTCTTTATAGAAGGTACATCTTCACCATCACATCTTAGGTCGCCATAAGGGTTGTCCTCCAGAATGACAACATTATACTTGCAGGCAAGTTCATAAAGCTTCTTTCTCTTTTGAAGGGAAGTGACTATTCCTGTAGGGTTTTGGAAATTTGGTATTACATATATCAGCTTGCAGTTTGGATTTGTTTTAAGTGCTTCTTCTAGAGCTTCCATATCCATACCGTCATTTTCAAGAGGAATACCTACAATATTTACACCATAAGATTTAAAAGCATTGATCGAACCTATAAAGCTTGGTGATTCACAAATCAGAGTATCGCCACGATTCAAAAGAACCTTGCAGGCAAGTTCATTGGCTTGTTGCGCACCGGATGTTATAATAAGTTCGTCTTTTCCATCGCAATAAGCGTTATCTTTGGCAAGACGTTCTTTAAGAAGGTTTCTAAGTTCGGGATAACCCTCTGTAATGCTGTACTGCATTGCAAGAATAGGATTTTCCATAAGGAGCTGTTTTGATATTTCAGCTACTTTTTCAGTAGGGAATGCTTCTGGAGCAGGATTACCTGCAGCAAAAGAAATTACACCCGGCATACTTGTAAATTTTAAAATCTCACGTATTGCTGAAGGCTGAAGAGCCGATACATTGTCAGAGAATTGAAAACGCATAGTTCTAAATATCCTTTCTATCTATATTAAAATTTAGATATATATATTATAGCACATATTTTCCGATTCAGCAACATAAATTTTAGAAAAATCTTCTGAAAATTTATTTGGTTATATTTTTTTATAAAAAGGGAGTGATTTTTTCTGAAAAAACAGACTTTTTTTAAGGGTTCGCTCATTCTAATGTTATCAGCAACAATTTCTAAAGTGCTTGGTGCATTCTTTAAAATACCGCTTACCAATCTTCTTGGCGGTGTGGGAATGGGTTATTTCAGTTGTGCTTATGGACTTTTTCTGCCGATATATGCTTTGTCGGCAACAGGACTTTCAGCAGCAGTTGCAAAGCTTACTGCTGAATATGCAGCAAAAGGATGTTTTAATAGTGTACGCCGAGTAAGGAATACATCAAGGCTTCTCTTTTTGGGATTGGGTGCGGTATTAACACTTATTATAATATTCTTGTCAAAGCCTTTTGCGATATATACATCGGGAGATACAAGCTCATGGTATGCATTGCTTATGATTGCACCGTCAGCCCTTTTTGGCTGTATGAGCGCAGTAGAACGTGGATATTATGAAGGTCTGCAAAATATGTATCCTACTGCAATGTCACAGGCTGTAGAAGCTATTGTAAAAGTGATATGTGGACTTTGGTTTTCCAATTTTGTGCTTGAGCATGAATCACAGGTGCTTTTATTTTTTCCGAACGGCACAGATATTCTCTCTATTGCAGCAGCAGCAGCTGTTCTTGGAGTAACAGTTTCAACAGTAGTCGGACTTTGTTATTTCTTTTTTAGAAATCTTTTAGGCGGTGATGGATTTAGCCGCAGCAGCTTATGTTCTGGAAATATTGATTCACGCCGTCATATTGCTAAAAGGCTTATGATAACTATGCTTCCGATAACTCTTGGTTCAGTCGGAGCAACTCTCACATCAATAATAGACCTTTGTACAATTATGCGATGCATTGATTTTTCTCAGGAAAATAATCTGACTGCTCTTGTAAGCCGCTTTGGAGATATAGCAAAAGACAGGGCGTTTCCAGCGTTTGTATATGGTGCGTTTACGGGAATGGCTTTGACTGTATTTAATCTTGTGCCGTCTATTACAAATATGTATGGAAGAAGTGTTTTGCCTTGTGCAGCATATGCTTGTGCAAAGGGAAAGATAGAATCACTTCGTGAGCAGGTACGATCAGTATTGTTTGCAGCCGGACTTATTGCAGTTCCATCAGGTATAGGTCTTATAATGCTTGCAGATCCTATAATGCTTACTCTTTACAGTGAACATACTGAAGAAGCGTCTATTGCAGCAAATGCACTTGCAGCATTATCGCCCGGAATGGTTTTTATTTGCCTTGTTACACCGCTTTTCAGTATAATGCAGGGAATAGGCAGATCCGATCTTCCGGTAAAGCTTATGCTTGTAGGAGTAGCAGTAAAACTTTTAGGAAATTTGCTGCTTATACCTTCTCCATTATTTACAGAAACGGGAGCAGGAATATCCACAACTATATGTTATGGAATAATGCTGGTAATGTCACTTATAAGTTTGAGGCATGAGCTTAAAGAAAATCTTGGGATAATAAAAACTATGCTGCCTATTGTCTATGCTTCACTTATGAGTGGAGGTGTTGTGTATATTTTAAAGTCGGTTCTTCGTTCATATAATATAATAGTTCAGCTTGCAGGCTGTATATCTGGAGCAGTGATTATATATGGTATAGTATTGTGGCTTATGGGTCATTCAAGAAAAAATATACGTGAAATGCTTAGTTTAAGAATTTAAATTTACATCTTAGTTTATTTTTGGCTTATGTAGATTTATAATTTTTTCAAAATTTAGTATTTAGAAATAATTTATTAAATAAAAATTAAACAATAAACAGCTATTTCGATTTATAATAAATAATATAGAATACTGTGAAGGTAATTTGTACATAATATCAATAATTGTATGGAAAATCAAATAATTTGAAAGGATGACGAATTATGAATAGCAAAATAAGAAATCAATGGATACAAATATCAGCGGTTGTTGTGGCAGCAGCTTGTGCAGTAACAGCAACAGTTGCTGGTGTAAGCGGATCTTTTTCACATTCATCAATAACTGCCTATGCTTTGGAATCAGGTGATGAGCTTAGTCTTAGTCTTGAACCAAATGATGATGGCGAGGGTTATCATTATATTCTTGATTTATCTGATACAACAAAGGCTGATGCAGGCAAAAAGGTCAGCATTGAATTTACAGCAGCTAAATATAAGAATCAGACCCTTAATGGTGCGATTGGTTATTCCGATCCTACAGATGGATATAATTGGGCAGAAATTAAATGGGAAGCTAAATCTGATGCTAATGGTACATATACAGTAGAGTTTGAAATTACAGAAGGACTTGTTGGACATAATGCAGTACAGGTTCAGTGCTGGTATCCTACTTGTGATGCTGTTGATTCATACAAGGTTGTATTTGACAAGGATGGAGCCAGTGCAGTAACTACAATTGCAACTGAAACATCTGTAACAACACAGGTTACATCTTTACCTGAAACCGGTACTGAAGTTAAATTTACAGAAGGTACACAGAAAGGTGAAGATGGCGATATTCAGGCGGTTGCTGAATTTGACCCAAGCGGTGCTAAATATGCAGTAATTAAGTATAGGGTGCTTTCAGACGATTTAAATTCCAGCGGCGGTATTGGCACATGGAATGGTGAATGGACTCAGGTTGATTTTGATGAAAAAGTAGGCGATGACGGTATTGTAACAGTAACATATCAGATACCATCTGATGTTGGTGAAACTGTAAAGGCAATGGTATTTTATCCGTCAAATGAAAAAGTAAAGTTCCAGAGCATTACATTGTACAAAGATAGTGAGCCGACTACAACTGCATCTTCAAACACAAGTGTTACAACACTTACAACTACAAAGACAACTACTACAACAAGTTTCAAACCTGATAAGACAGTAAGTGTTGGTGCAACAAATAATACTATAAATGTTATAAATAAGTGCTATCTTGTTGCAACAATGAAAGCATCGGCAGGAACTCAGCTTAATGGAGCAGTTTATTATGATAATAAGGAGCTTAAGTTTAACGGAACTACAGGTCCTGACGGATTGCTTACAGTTGGATTTAAGATCCGCAGCGGACTTAGTGAGTGTAATTTCCAAATTCAAGGTTCAAGTGGTTCAAATTCTATTCCTACATCATTTACAACTTATTATTTAGGCGATGCTTCTCTTAATGGCAAAGTAAACGGCAGTGATATACGTTCTATTGCTAATTATCTTAAGGGTTCTGAAAAGAAGACGGAGATTAAGAACGCTGTGTGTGATTACAATGGTGATGGAAGTGTAACTATGATAGATGCTGAATTATTGACAAAGGCACTTATCGGTCCTGGTACAATTGCAGGCAACGAGTAAATTTGTTAGATTTATAAATTTTAATTTGATAATAAAGACTGTACCGGACTTATGTCATGTACAGTCTTTTTGCTTGACATAAGAAGAAAAAAACGTTATAATATTGATGAACTAGTCTGGAGATTTCCGGAATAATTATAAAGAATATAAGGATGGTGCTTTTATGAAGCTTGGTATGGTAGGTCTTCCGAATGTCGGTAAGAGTACACTTTTTAATGCATTGACGAATGCCGGTGCAGAGTCTGCAAATTATCCATTTTGTACAATTGAAAAAAATATAGGTATAGTATCTGTACCGGATTCACGTCTTGATAAATTGGCTGAGATGTATAATCCGGATAAATTTACTCCTGCAACTCTTGAATTTGTGGATATTGCCGGTCTTGTAAAAGGTGCATCAAAGGGTGAAGGACTTGGAAATAAATTTCTTGCAGATATTCGTGAAGTTGATGCTATAGTTCATGTTGTACGCTGTTTTGAGGATATGAATATCATTCACGTTGATGGAAATATCAATCCTGCAAGAGATATTGAAACTATAAACCTTGAGCTGATATTTTCTGATATTGATGTCGTTGCGAGAAGGATCGACCGTACAAAAAAGGCTCTTAAGGGTGATAAGAAATTACAAGGACAGCTTGATTTCCTTGAGCGTTTGAAAGAACATCTTGAAAATGGAAAGTCTGCAAGAGGATTTGATTTTACAGATGAAGAGCGTATTTGGATAAAGGAAACACCGCTTCTTTCAGCCAAACCTGTTATATACGCAGCCAATATGAGTGAAGCTGATTTTACAGAGGGAATAGATTCTAATCCGCATTATAAGACTGTATGCGATATAGCAGCTGAAGAAAAGTCTGCCGTATTGCCTATATGTGCTAAAATCGAAGCAGAAATATCTGATATGGATGCGGAAGATAAGGCAATGTTTTTGGAAGAGCTGAATCTTGAAGAGTCTGGACTTAATAGAATCATTCGTGAAGGATATAGCCTTTTAGGTCTTATTTCTTATTTAACAGCAGGTCAGCCGGAAGTAAGAGCGTGGACTATTACCCGTGGTACAAAAGCACCTCAGGCAGCCGGAAAAATACATACAGATTTTGAAAAGGGATTTATCCGTGCAGAAGTTGTGTCGTTTGATGACCTTATGGGATGCGGTTCAATGTCAGCTGCAAAGGAAAAAGGTCTGGTTCGCCTTGAAGGTAAAGATTACGTTATGCAAGATGGCGATATTGTTTTGTTTAGATTTAATGTTTAAGTAATATTTATCATTATTATGCGAAATTGTTATATTACACAAAAATTTGAAATTCATTTGCACATGGGAGGAGTTTGTAGTATAATAATATCGTGTCAGCTTATAATAACTTATTTAAATTGCCTTGCACATCCGCACGCTTATGCGTGCTGCGTGTAGATCGGCAAATAGCAAACACAAAAATTTTTTGTCGTTTGCTATATATGAATACAGAAAGGAAAATCGTCATGGTATTATTAGATGAATTGCGTGTGGCAATGTGTGATCACCGTAAGGATATGAAGGATTTATATGATGTTTTAGGTCTTGAGAAGTCTAAAGCACGTTATGATGATCTTCAAGCACAGATTGCTGCTGATGGATTTTGGGACGACCTTGATAATTCTCAGAAAGTTTTGCAGGAATCAAAATCTCTTGAAAATAAAATCAATAAATATAATAAATTGAATGACAGTCTGGAAGATATTATCGCCCTTATCGAGCTTTCAATTGAAGAGGGAGTAACAGAAAGTGATGATGATATAAATTCTGAAATTGAAGTTTTTGAAAAAACCCTTGAGGAAATGCGTCTTTCTTCACTGCTTACAGGTGAATATGACAATTCAAATGCTATTTTGACATTTCATGCTGGTGCAGGTGGAACAGAAGCTCAGGATTGGGCGGAAATGCTTTATCGTATGTATCATCGTTGGGCAGAAAGACATAATTTCAAGGTAACTACACTTGATTATCTTGATGGTGATGAAGCAGGACTTAAAAGTGCATCTATCCTTATTGAAGGTGAAAATGCATATGGTTTCTTAAAATCAGAATCAGGCGTACACAGATTAGTTCGTATATCTCCGTTTGATGCCTCTGGCAGACGACACACATCATTTTCTGCGCTTGAAGTAATGCCGGAAATTGATGATAATATGGAAGTTGATATTAGACCGGAAGATGTTAAAATGGATGTGTTCCGTGCAAGCGGTGCAGGTGGTCAGCATATCAACAAGACCAGTTCTGCTGTACGTTTGACACATATTCCTACAGGTATTGTAGTATCATGTCAAACTCAGAGAAGTCAGTTCCAGAATAAAGACTTTGCAATGAAAATGCTTAAGTCAAAGCTTGTTGAGATAAAGGAAAGAGAGCATCTGGACAAGATAGCAGATATTAAAGGTGTGCAAAAGGAAATTGCATGGGGTGCGCAGATTCGTTCATATGTATTTATGCCATATACTCTTGCAAAAGATCACCGTACCAATTTTGAAAATGGTAATATTCAAGCAGTAATGGACGGCGACTTAGATGGATTTATCAATGCATATCTTAAAGGTCTTACCAGCGGAACATTGCAGAAATAAATATTAAAAATAGGGCTGTTGCAGAAATTTTAGTTGCAGCAGCCTTTTTTCTTTAGGGTTATTTATATATCATAAATACTGACAGTGCTGCATAAACTTAAACATCACGGATATAATAACGAGGTGATGGAATGAGAAAGCGTCTTTCTCGAAGAGCAGCTGCAAGATTACGACGAAAAATAATTTCTGCTGTAAGCATTTTAATAGCCGCCGCTGCAATTTGTGCGTCATTAAATGGAAATTATTCTAAAAAGAAGAACGATATTGATAACTCTGAAGATAGAACCGATATACTCAGCAATGTTTGCAATGAAGTCTATGTTGACTTGCAGAGAGAAGAATGGAATCCGCTTAGTGATGAAGTGCTTGATGCCAATGCTGATAAAAATTCAGAAGGGGAATCAGAAGAAACATCTTCCGATGATACAAATAAAGGTGATAAGCCTTATCCGGAAAAATGGAATGTGAATTATGATACTGAAATAATACGTACATCATTAAGCGGATATTCAGGCGATAAGTTTTTTTCACTTGAAAACGGCGGACAGGTGTCGAATAGTACCTCTATATCTAACGACGAATTATTACAGGAAAGTGTTTTAAAGCCAGCCTTTAAAATATCTGTAAATGAAAAACCCCAGGTGCTTATAATGCATACTCATACTACTGAAACATATGAGCCATATGTGCGGGAATTTTTTGATCCAAGTTTTAATTATAGAACTACTGAAAGTACCAAGAATGTTGTAGCAGTAGGTGAGATCATAGCCGAAAAGCTAAGAGATGCCGGAATCATTACTATACATGATGAAACTATACATGATTATCCATCATATACAGGTGCATATGAACGCAGTGCAGAAACTGTAAAATCAATTTTAGAGGAAAATCCAAGCATTAAGGTTGTACTTGACATACATAGAGATGCTATAGGTACAGAAAGCTCTATTACTCAGCCGATAGTAGAGATAAACGGAAAAGAGTCGGCTCAGGTTATGATAATATCAGGATGTGATGATGGAACTATGGATATGCCGAATTATATGTTTAACTTTCGTTTTGCCTGCCGACTACAAGAGCAGATGGAAAGTATGTATCCAGGACTTACACGACCTTTGCTTTTTGACTACAGAAGATATAATCAGGATCTAACAACAGGCAGTTTACTTATTGAAGTGGGTTCTCACGGCAATACATTGGAACAGGCAATGTATGCCGGCTCTCTTTTAGGCGATGCTTTGGCAGAAGTTTTGCTTGATCTGCATTAAATATGGAGGAATATAAAGTGAAAAGAAAAATCATTAAGGCAGTGAAAATACTTTTAGCTTATATTATGCTTAATATAGGCTTGCTTAGTTGGATAGAGGTTTCATCTGTATCGGGAAATAAGATGAGTTCGGCACAGACTGCAATGGCTGAAATAAAGAAAGATCCTGATAAAGGTATGGAGATAAGTATTTTGGGCAGAAGTGCTGTTTTTGATTTTTCATTTATGGAGTCTAAAGATATACAGACTTTGCTGTTTGCTTTTGCAGACCCGATTTTTATTCCTCTGGTGAGTGACATATCTGGTTTTGATTTTGAATAATTATAAAATAAAAATAGAAAAACTGCCGTATTGTTGAAAGGCTAACAATACGGCAGTTTGATTTGATATATTTATCTGGCATTTACCAATATAATATATCTGTTTGCTGACTCTTACTTCTTAAGAGTCTTTGGTTCTTTTGGTTGATGGAAACCATAATAAGATGCATTGCCGCAAGCCTTTACAGCCATCTTTTTACTTGCATTAGCAACTATTTTAAGAATTGTATTCTTCATAAGTTTTATCTTCCTTTCTTAGAATTACAATAGCCATAGATATTGTTATTGACAACATAGTTGCTGCAATTAACATGGCATATTTTTTTAAATCAAATCCATACCACAAGATCAAAGAAATTGTTGTAAGAATGATTCCATAAATAATAGATAGTACCTTATTGTGCTTTTTTTGCAAATCCGACAATGTTTTATTTGGATTTTCAATAGGGGCATATTTTGTAACCATCATAAAATAAATTAAAATAAATATAACATGACAAACTATAAAATAAAACGGAGCGGCAAATTTCACCCAAAGCAAAACCATTATTAAATTCACAGCAAAAATACTATTGCATTTTAAGTATGTATCTGCGTGGTAACCACCGCTGCTGCTTCGTACTGCTGCAAATATTGTAAAAAATATAATAGCTGCTAAAAGCTCATTCATTAAAGCTCCTGCAAAAAGAACTATCATGCAATTCAAAATTGTGGAAAGAATCATTTCTAATCCATACTGATAAATTTCAGTTTCATCTTCGGAAATAATATTATTACGATGAAGAATCAATGTTAATTTTGAAGCAATTTTTACTAACATTTTTTTCACCTCTTACATTACACTTTATCACAAAAAATATTGCATTTCAAGTACTTGGGATAATTGGTATAGTTTCTGGGATAATTTGCAGGCTTTTTAATATTGATTTTATAATCAAGAAATATGTCATTCATAAAGTCTGATTTTGCTCAAATAAATAAAGATTTTCCAGATAAGCATTTTTTTAAAATTGCCAACTGAAAAATCTTTATTTTTCTCTTATTTATATTTTTTCTTTATTGATTTTTATTTCATTTAATGTATCGCTAAGCCATATGCTTGCAATAAAATAATTGTCTTTTTCATAGTATTCCATCATACCATTATAACGGTTGACTGTTTCCCTAATACTTTGAATCCCTATTCCGTGTCTTTGTTTTTCACTTTTAGTTGTTTTTAAGTTTGCATTATTTTTTAGAATCGATGTTTCTATCTTATTTTTTACAATAATATTATAATACGATTTATTTTTTGACAGGATTATCTCTATTTTAGGATCAGCGACTTTTTCACTTGCTTCAATTGCATTATCCAAAAGATTAGACAGCAGGATACATAAATCCAATGACTCACATGACGGTGTACTGTCATCAGCTTTAATTGAAATAGGTATATTTTTCTTCTTGCACAATTCGAATTTTATCATCAATACAGATTTTAAAAAGCAATCCGGCAGCTGTATGCTTGATATTATCATCTCTGGATTTCTATTTAGCAATGAGTTCAAATATTCTTCTGCTTCTTTATAATTCTTTTTGGTTATCATTTGTTGTATAAGCATCATATGATTAAAGTTGTCATGATTGCACTGACGAATTTTATTTTGCATAATATCTATATTCTCAAGTGCCTGTTTTTGCTGTTCGACCTGGAGTTCAAGTAATGATAATTCAGGTGCCTTTTGATTTTGCTTTGTAATTTGAGACAGCATAATAAATACAAAAATATCAATGCAAATAATACCGCAAAAGCAAAACATATATGCGGGCGAATCCAAATCAGATGATGAGATCCCAATCTCTACTACAGCTGTTCCAATAAATAATGATATAAATGATATACCGGACATCATGATCCACTCTTGTTTTCTAAGCATGACACCTTTATTAAACAGTCCTAAAATAATTCTTGTCACAAGAAAGAAAATAAGTTTTGTTGTAATAATACAGAAAAAACGCATATTTGTTTGTTCGATAAATAATGTTTCTTGCTTATGATGCGAAGCAATAGCACATACAGTACTTACAGATATATTTATTATAAAAATTAAACCGAACGCTATAATAGGTAAGAAAAATTTAGAGAAAATAGAACCTTTTAAGAAAATGATGCCGTACAGAATGACCATAGCAATACAAATCAATGTTAACATTCCGCTGAAATCGGTAAATGAATCTATTATTATAGCTAATGTACTTGTTATACAGATAAATCCAATATAAACCAATTTCTGCCATATTGTGTTGTACTTTGCAGAGTGAAATTTTGAGTAGAAATCATAAATGATCCAATTCTCCATTAAAACAGCAATGAGTTCTGTTATTGTCCAAAATGTTTTCACTTAATCATCCCCTTGAGAAATACATAAATTTATTTTCTACTTCTATTTTACGACTGCGGCTGATCGGCAATTTTTTTCCATTGTCCATTTCTATCTCATTTTTATGTATAGAATAGATCCACCTGTAATTTACTAAAATACTTGCATGGATACGTATAAATCCATATTTCTCTATTTCAGCTTCAATAAGATCCATCTTTTTACGAACCTTAATAAATGTTTGTTCCTTATTTGCATAATAATTTGAATAGTGGCTAATAGGTTGGCTCATATAAAAATATGTATAATTTCTGTCACTTTCAATATAAATTACATCTTTTAATGGAATATGGATAACATTGCGTCCTGATTGAATAGAATACGTCTTTTGTATACTTACTATTTTTTCTCTCAGCACATTCAGCATTGAATCGATTTCCTTTTCAAAAAATGGTTTTCTCATAAAACCAATTGGCATGTATTTCAACATAGTGTAAACTTCATCATTGCAATAATTTGTCACATAAACCAATAAAAGAGATGGATCCATTTTTATAAGTTCTGCTGACAGCATATCTCCACTAAGTTCCGGCATATCAATATCAAGAAATATAACATCATAATCGCCTATATTATATTGGTTTAAAAATTCACGTCCGCTATTATAGACAGTAATTGAAACAGTTATATTTAGTTTATCAGCATGAATCTGTGTTATTTTTGAAATGTTATTTGCAATAACAAGTTCATCATCTACAATAGCGATGCGAATCATAGCACATCCTCCTTTACTTTAAGAAAATAATAACATAAATCTTTTTAAAAAATCAAGTAATTTAAAATTAATATAACTTATAAAAACGCAAAAAAATATACGCAATCTGTCGAAAAGTCACGATTTCAGAGCATGAATTGGGGTTGAAGTTTTTATAAATATTAGTTTTCGTGTCAGAGTTTTTAAGTTTAACTTGAAATTATGAAAAATGTATAATAAAAGCTCCTCAATCAGCTTTGAACGAGGAGCTTTATGCATCTGATTTTCATTGTCATGCTTATACAAAATAGATGACAGAGTATTCATATGATGAATATATCATGAACATTGCCTTTCAGTGATAGTTGCATCAAGAATAAGATCCCGAAGCTTTACTCCGTCAAATTTATAATCAAGAGTTTCCTCAAGTGTTAGACCATTTGCAATATCTCCTCTATTATAGATCCAAATGTCAAAACTATTATTATGTCCTTCAATACCATATTCCACACCGTTATATTCAAAGCCGACATTAAAACCTCTTGAAAGATAAAACTTGAATTCTCCAAGTGTTTCAAATTTATCGTCGTCCGGATTATAGTTGGGATTGATTGGCTGATCTTTATATTCCATTTGCTTTATACCTCCTTTAATTGTATTAAATCCTTTAAATTCCGGGATATTTTCGTCCTCATAATTAACATGCGATCTCATATCAGGAAAGCCCTTACTCCAATCTATAGGGTGATCATGAGGATTAGAGTGCCATTTAGGCATACTATGATCTGTCATATGCCGTTCTATCACTGCTCGTCCGTCACTGCCATATTTTATAAGGCACTTATAACCTCCATGTTTATTTTCCCTTATTGTTTCTTTTATGGTATTTGGCTTCCCGAGGAATTTTTCATCATCCGGCTTTTTTGGCTTCCAGCTGCCTCCATATGCACTGCCGCCGCCCTTGCAGATGTATCCTGTTTTTTTAATAATATCATAAACAGGCGGCATTGTCAATACTCCATATGTATGTTTAAGTCAATATCGTACAAAGAACATCTAACGTATTTTTACGTCATATGCTTGTATATTTTGCAAAAATCCTCGAAAGTTTACAAAAAATCTCCGCCAGGCAAAGCCGTCGACGGAGATTTTTTAGTATTTATGGTACGCCTAATGCGATTCGAACGCACGACCTTC
>CALESG010000052.1 GCA_937907215.1 uncultured Ruminococcus sp. | reverse complement strand
TCTTGTAAAGCTTTTTGAAATCATACAGCCGCTTGAACCGGTAACAAGGAAGTAGCCATTATTTTCAATATAATTTTTCAGCTTATTTTCTATTTTCTTTAAATCATTTGTAAGTGTCTGCATATGTCCCATCTGACCTGAACCTATATAAATAAAATCAGTATCATCAAGATCATCTGCTTCAGAAGAGGAATTTGCACGTTTTATATTCAAAGTAATATCCATTGCATCTGCTATCTCAGAGAGTGCCATCATGTTTCCACGGTCACCGTGCAGATTCATTTTATCAGGATACAGCCAAAGTACATTGATCTCCATCAGTCGATCCCCCTATCTTTGCGATATTTTTCTACGCTGCCAAGGCATTTATAATAAGAATGCATCCATGTGAGCAAGTATACCTGTTTACAATCATATTGTTCAAGTTCTTTAAGCAGTACGTCATAATCATCAGTAGGTACAACCTGGATCTTGTCCTTAGGAATGCCTTCTAATATAAGTCTTGTTGCAGCATCGTAACAAACTGTTTTTGACATGCATATATATTTTATAACATTGCTCTTTTCGAGTTTGCCAAAGTCACAGTCGTATGAATAATAATTTCCTGTATAATGCGGCTGGAAATCTACTACTTCGCTTAAATCCAATACAACTACTTTAGCAGCAGGGTCGTTATAAGTGACATCAATTGAATTTTGAAGTGTAATAGGTGTTTCCTGTTTCATTCTAAGATAGTGAATCGTCTTGTCGCCAATATCCAAATCTTCCGTTCTGCCGCTTTGGATAGTAAACTTATTCATAGAGTTTTGAAGTTCTGTATCTGAAAATCCTTCGTGTGCTGCAAACGCTATGAGAGAAGCATAGCAGTAGAGGAAATATGTTGAAAGATATTTTGCTTTGAATTTCTTATCATTTACGCAAATTGTATTTTCGTTTATCAAAGACACAACTGTAGCATCATCTTCGCTTTTCATATCACAGTTTTCACACGCAAATTTACCAACGCCAAGCATATTTTCATATTCATAACGAATAATACCGGAACATACCGGACAAATGCATGAAACTGTAAACTGATTTTCGGATTTATATGACGGAGAACCCTTAACGCCATAATATTCTACTGAAGGATGCTTAAATCCGATAGACGCATTATTTGGTTCATCACGGTTTAGGATAAGATGAACATCCCTTGTAACAGCTTCTTTTATTTTTCTCATGATAATACCCGGTTCACCGTTTCTTTGTGACTGGTCTTTAAGGATATTTGTCATGATTATAACATCAGGTTTAAGCTGTTTTGTAATTATTCTAAGATAGCGTTCATCAACTTCCAAAACAACATAGTCTACATTTACACGACCTGACATATCAGAATCGCCGATAAGTGCTGTTGCAACACCACGGTCCATATTTGCACCAAGTTCATTTGTACAAATAGATTTACCGGAACTTCTTATAAGCTCTGCTACCATACCCGTAGTTGTAGTTTTTCCGCTTGTTCCGGTAACCATAACTATTTTAGTATTTTCATGAAAACGGAAGTGTTTTAGAAAATTTTTCATAAGAATACCGGCGATTCCGCCCGGCCATGTAGAACCTGATATTTTGGGAATCCACTTTGTTAATTTCATAATTACTTTACCAACGTAAAGTGAAAACAAGAAATGAAGACGTTTCATAATCACACAACTTTCATTATTGATTTTTTCATTACTTTTGAGTATATCAGATATACCATAAAAAGTCAAGTGAGAATAACAAAATACTTGCAAATAACATAACAATAAAACGCTTGAAAATAATGGGATAACAAAATACTTGCAAATAATTGGATAGTGTGTTATACTATTACGTATGTAGTAACTGTAGGAAAGGAAGTGTACCCCTATGGTTTGTCCTGAGTGTAGTCATAAAATTGAAGATGGCTGTGTGAAATGTAAATTTTGCGGATTTGAAATTTCTTCGGAAAATGAGTTTCATTGGAGCGAATTGCCGCCTATGCCGGTTTTTAATAAGTATGGATCAGACGATTCACTTGACGATTCAGAAGGAAACAGAAGATTTCTAAGCAAGCGTATGAAATGCAATCTTCTGCATATATTTACAGTTTTTACAGAAATATGTATTCTTGCCGGAGTTATTTCCGGGATCTATGTTTGGAAAACAAAAAATATTATTGATGCTGTTCCGGATGCTCAGAACATTGTATATTCTTCGGAAGATATAGTAATGATGCTTGTAAGAAACAGAAATGAATGGCTTCTTGAAAAACCTGAAAACGGATACAATGCGTGTTGTTTTATTGATATGGATTTTGATGGAAGTCCGGAGCTTATAAGTATTTCTTATGATAATGAAAATTCTGTTACCAAGATGGCTGCATATCGTGTACGCAGCTGTACTTTAGAAAATATAAATGTAGATTTTGATAATGATCATGGTTTCTTTGACATAGGGCAGAGTCTGTCGCTTTGCTATGCGCCTGATACAAAAGAAATGTTGTATCTCTCTACAGATTATCAGCAGAAAACAAATGGGAGCAAAACCTCGCTTGGCTGTTTTTACCTGCATGAAAATCAAATCTTCAAAGAATATTTTTTAAGTGAAATTATTATTAATAATGAGTATAAATATACTTATTACGATGAAGAGCAGAGTGTTCACAGCATGACCAGAAAGGACTTTATAAAACAGCAAAAGGATCTTTCTTCACGGCTTATAGATTTAAAATTAAACTATGAATGGATCACTGGAAATGATTTGGAGGATATTTCTTCTCAAAAACTTGCAGCCCTGCTCCTAAGAAGTTATGACAGTTTTGGTTATGATTCTTCCGGACTTTCACTGCAATAAAATGCATAAGCTAAGAACCTGTACACATAGGAAATTTCGCACGTCCTTACTCGGTAAGATTATGTTCAAAAATTTTCACACAATTTCTATGCGGACAGGTTCTAAAGATCAAGGAGAAAATGTTATATGAATATCAATTTAAAAATTGCAGAGGAACTTAAACTCAGACCGCAGCAGGTAGACCGTGCTGTAGAGCTTTTGGATGATGGCAAGACCATTCCGTTTATTGCAAGATACAGAAAAGAAGTTACCGGCTCTCTTGACGATCAGGTTTTGCGTGAGCTTGACACAAGACTGCAATATTTAAGAAAACTTGAAACACGCAAAGAAGAAATAATAACGGCAATAGACAGTCAGGGAAAACTCACAGAAGAACTGCGTGAGAAGATTCAAAATGCCGATACTCTTGTAGAAACAGAGGATCTATACCTTCCTTATCGCCCAAAGAGAAAAACGAGGGCATCAACTGCTGTTGCAAAAGGTCTTGAGCCTTTGGCACGTATTATCATGGAGCAGAAAAGCACTGTAATTCCCGAAAAGGAAGCAGAGGCATATTTAAATGAAGAGCTTGGCGTGAATAATATAGAAGAAGCGATTCAAGGTGCAATGGATATTTTAGCTGAAGAAATGGCAAATAATGCAGATCTTCGCAAGCAGATGAGAAGATTTACACAGCTTTCCGGCACAATTTTTTCAAAAGCAGCTGATCCTGAAACTGAAACGCCATATCAGATGTATTATGATTACAGCGAGCCTGTTGAAAAGCTTGTTGGTCATAGAGTTCTTGCACTGGACAGAGGGGAACGTGAAGGAATTTTAAAAGTAAGCATATCACTTCCGGACGGCAAGGGCGAAGCTGTTATGATACGTAAATTTGTAAAAAACGACAGCCCATGCGGACTGCTTGTAAAATCTGCTGCTGAAGATGCATTTTCAAGATTGCTTTTTCCGGCTGTAGAACGTGAGGTAAGACGTGAGCTTACAGAAACTGCTGCTGCTGCGGCAATAAAGGTCTTTGCTTCAAATCTTAGACAGCTTTTAATGGGTGCGCCAATAAAAAATAAAACTGTTTTGGGAGTAGATCCCGGTTATCGTACAGGCTGTAAACTTGCCGTAGTTGACCCAACAGGCAAAGTTCTTGATACGGGTGTGGCGTATATAACCATAGGTGAGGGCGTTAAAATGGAGCAGGGTAAAGAAACCATTCGCAGAATGATAAATGAGCATCATGTAACCGCTGTTTCTATTGGAAATGGAACAGCTTCAAGAGAAGCAGAAGCTGTTGTTGCAGATGTTTTAAAAAGCATCTCATTTGAAATTGCGTATATGGTAGTATCAGAAGCAGGTGCCTCTGTATATTCAGCCTCTGAACTGGCAGCGGAAGAATTTCCTGAATATGATGTATCACTTAGAAGTGCTGTTTCTATTGCACGCCGTTTGCAAGATCCGCTTGCAGAACTTGTAAAAATAGATCCTCAGTCTATAGGTGTTGGTCAGTATCAGCATGATATGCCAAAAAATGAACTTAAATCAGCGCTTGACGGCGTAGTGGAAGACTGTGTAAACCATGTAGGCGTTGATTTGAATACAGCCTCATTTTCGCTGTTGTCACATATTGCAGGCATAAATAAAACTATTGCAAAGAATATCGTATCTTACAGAAGTGAAAATGGTGCGTTTACAGATAGAAAACAGCTTAAAAAAGTTGCTAAACTCGGACCGAAAGCATTTGAACAGTGTGCAGGATTTTTAAGAGTGCCGGAAGCAAAAAATCCTCTTGACAATACAGCAGTACATCCGGAAAGTTATGATGCTGCAAAAAGAATCTTGGAGCAATGCGGATTCACGCTTTCTGATTTATCTGCAAAGTCACTCAATGATATTGTCACGATTGCAGAAAGTAAAAATATAAGTGCAATTGCAGAAAATGCCGGAGTTGGTATTCCTACTGTAAAAGATATTTTAAAGGAACTTGCAAAGCCCGGACGTGATCCACGAGATGAACTGCCGCCGCCGCTTATGAGAAGTGGTGATATAATGGAGATAAAAGATCTTAAACCCGGCATGGAATTTTTGGGAACAGTAAGAAATGTTATAGATTTCGGCTGTTTTGTAGATATAGGTGTTCACGAAGACGGACTTGTACATATATCCCAGCTGTCAAACCGTCATGTTAAGCATCCGCTTGATGTTGTAAAGGTAGGCGATGTTGTAAAGGTTCGTGTACTTGATGTTGATGTCAAGAGAAAGAGAATAGCACTTACAATGCGTTTGGATAAAAAGTAAGATTGTTTTTTTAATATAAGAACCTGTGTTCATAGGAGATTTGTGATTATGCCTATGAATACAGGTTCTTATGTTATCTTATAATTTCTTCCGGCACTGATTCTGCCATTGCTTTGTATGCATCAGCACTTGGATGCAGGTGGTCACCGCTGTCAAATCCATCTGCAAAACGTGATGGGTGCATAGGGTCATTTACTGCTTTATCAAAATCAATGCAGCCATCTGCTTCATCAGTAGTGCGTATCCATTCATTCAGTTCATTTCTTATCTCTTCACGGAAATCCGCATATGTTCGCCAGCCTTCAATTGGCAAAAGAGTTCCAAGGTATACTTTTAAATTATATTCTCTTGCAAGATGTATGTATTCCCTTAAACCGTCTATCAATTCATCAACAGTAGGAAGATCGCTCCATGGTCTAAATTTATTTACATCAGTTCCAACAGGGTGAATAATATCATTTATACCATGTTGAATTATTACAGTATCTGCTTCACTTACAATAGGTATTTCTCTTGGAAATCTAATACTTCCTTTTAAACCATATGAATCATAAGTGATATTGTCATATTGTCTTAGAATACGTGTGCCGCTTGCAGCTTTTCTGATTATTGCAGTTTTGCCGTTGCTTATTTCAATGGCACGTTCCATTAGATAATCAGGCCACGCACCTGCGGTTATAGAATCACCATAACATATAACAGAATGAGCTTCAGGGTCTGTATAGACTTCAATATCACTAAGAAAATAAAACCAGCTTGTCTTGTTTGAAAGTACCGGTGGAAGCTCTTCTGCTCCGGTGAAATTTCCCACTGCAAAAAATCCTTTTGAAAGCGGACCTGTTATAAGTACAGCCGAACGCATTTCTGTAAAATCTTCAAGATAAAGGCTTATTGAAATATATTCTCCTGCTGTTATATCAATTTTTATGGGATCACACAATACCCTTTCACCTTTTGGAATAGTTATTTTTTCGTTTCCGCCCATAGTAACAGGCAAAACTGAAGATCTATCTATATTTGAATTACCGTTTGATCTTGCAACAGAAGCATTTACCGTAACATCTTCATTTCCACAAAAATTGTCAAGTCTTATACGCAGTGCGTTTCCGTTTAAAAGCATTTTTACAGGATAGCGTAAAGTGAGGTTTTTAGCATAGTTTTCAGGTCTGCGTGTGGCTATTGAAATTGCATTTCCCCAGCAGCTTGTCCATTTCATTTGTTTGTTCATATGTGATTTTCTCCTTTGTTTTTGTCTGCATATAAAAATATGCCTATAAAATATGATGATAGATTATTTGTATATTTTCATCATAATCTGCTAATTTATGACATTATAGCTTTAAGTATAGCATAAATCGATTATGATTTCAACAGTTTTTAGAGCAGCATAAAATATAAATCGGTAAAAATCACCTTTTTTCCTGTAAGGAAATAAAAACCATTGACAGCAGCGATAGTTTTATGTATAATATATTATTATAATTAGAATTAGTATAATTAGAATGAGTAATAGGTATATAATAAAAATGCGTGATATATTCTGAAGAGAATATAAAATCAATGGAAAGGATCGATTATTATGGAAAGAAAAATAGTTGCATTATTAGCAGTATCTGCAATCAGCACATCGGTTTTTGTAGGCTGCTCATGTACAAGATCTGTTGACAATGATAAAGATGATATGAATAAAATAGAAGTAGAAAGTGATGTTACAGTTTCTTCTACTATTGCTTCTACCACGGCTGTAAGCAAAC
Organism: uncultured Ruminococcus sp.; assembly: GCA_937907215.1. Lineage (GTDB taxonomy): Bacteria > Bacillota > Clostridia > Oscillospirales > Ruminococcaceae > Ruminococcus_C. Next base: position 13,693 of record CALESG010000052.1, on the reverse strand, counting down.
TGACTTCTTCTTCCGATACAGCTTCCTCTACAACGACCGGCACAACCACAATTACTACCGGTACTACAGTATCAAGATCTATTCCAATACAATTTGTAGGAGATCCTAATGCCCGTGTAACTAATAATCATGAACAAGCTACAGTGACAGTAATTGTTACAGTAACTCTTCCACCTGCTGAAACAACAGAAACGACTTTTGAAACCACTACGGTTACAACTCTTGAAACCCAGAATATGCCTGATGGAAATTTCAATCCTGATGATGATATGAAATTTAAGTCAAATGATATTGTAGTAAAAGTGGGCGATGTGCAGCCGTCCTTGGGTTCTTATGCCGTATCTGTATCCGAAGGCTCACCTGTACACGGCGGTACTATTTCACGTACATATCAATTTGATGATTTCTATGTTATTGCTGAAGAGATGACCAAAGAAGACGGTACAAGCGGTGAATTTATAACTGATATAGTACTTAGCAATGAAAAGGTATGTACTAATAAGGGCATTAAAAAAGGCTCTACAATTGATGAAGTCTATGCAGCATATGGTATGGAAAAATGTTTGAATGAAGAAACAAATATATATAGATATAAAACTGATGATGGTTATGTTATGGAATTCTGTACAGACGGAACTTATGTAACCGAAATCAAGTATTATATGTCAATGGAATAATAAAAAGAGGTAGTCACTATGAAAAAGCGTCTTGTAGCCGCACTTTTTACTGTGTTTTCTGCGATACAGATTATAAACGTTGACAGCTTTGCGATTGAGAATACAGGCTTTTCTATAAAGAAAGAAATGCTCCCTTTAGAAGAAGGGGTGTCATATCCGGTAAAATATATTTCCATATGGAAAATGAAGGCTCGATAAATGTTTCACTTGACAAGATAGAACCGGAAGGTGTATTTCGTTTTTATAATGCAAATATTAAAAATGAGAAATCAACCAGTGATATTATATATGGTATGCTTCTAAGCCAGTGTGAATATCTTGTAGACAGCGGTGAATATGCATCTTATTATACGTTGAATATTGTTTCATCAATGGATAATGGTTCGTCTTATAGTCAGAAGGTAATTATAAAAGATCCGGATTTTGAAAACATATCAGATTGTGAATATCATTTTTACATAACAATGAAACCATCCTATAATTCAGGCTATAAAATACTTTCATCAAATGAATTTGTATCAGAAGATAATGTGTTTATATCAGAGCATCATATAGAACTTGATTATTTAAATTTAGGTGATTTAGATCAAAACGGCAAGCTTGATATAAAAGATGCAATAGAAACTTTGAATTTATATTCAATGTCGGCAGCACTGCTTCCAACCGATGAATTTACAGAAGCTCAGAAAAAAGCGGCTGATATAAATAGAGATGGAAAAGTGGATATTGCCGATGCTATGGAAATTCTTAGAATATATTCTGAAAATGCAGTAGGAGTATAATCATAATAAAGCAGCTTTCATTTACGAGAGCTGCTTTTTTTGTTGTGCAGAAATTATTATATAAATATGAATTTATTTTTTGGTTGCATTTTTATGGAAGATGTGTTATAATACATTTGTATTGTCAAAATGGATAGGGCTTTATCCTTGCGAAAATCACCTTGAAAAAAGACATACATAAAAAATTTTATATTATATTGAAAGGAATGGTAACATGAAAAAAGCTACCACAAGAAAGCTTGCCATGGTTTTGGCACTTTCTCTACTCTCCACAGCACTTAGCGGATGCAATAACGCAAGTGACCGTACAGGAAAGGAAGATTCCTCACACATTACTGTGGGCATCACTCAGGATTTGGAAGAGAGTCTTGATCCGCACAAAGCAGAAGCTGCGGCTACTCGAGAAATACTTTTCAACGTATTTGAAGGACTCTATAAGCCCGACAGTAATGGTGGATTGATACCTGCTGTTGCAGAGAACTATGTTCAATCACCGGACGGACTTGTGTATACGTTTACTTTAAGAGAAAACGTTAAATTCCATAACGGTAATACTGTTACAGCAGAAGATGTAATTTCATCAATTGAAAGCTGTGCCGGTACTAATGGAAACGAACCTCTTGTACCGGCATTTTCTAATATTGATTCTATTGAAAAAATAGATGACAAGACAGTTGAGATCACTCTTAAAGAACGTGACCCTGATTTTATGTCATACATCGCTTCAGTCAAAGCGGCTATCACACCGGCTGGTCAAACTGATTCTGATACAAATCCTATAGGCACAGGACCGTATAAGTATGTTTCACGTTCTGTACAGGAAAATATTGTAATGGAAAAGTTTGACGAATATTGGGGTGACAAGGCATATATTGAGGATGTGACATTTAAAGTTTGTGCAGATCCTGATTCTCTTGTTATGAATCTCAACGGCGGTTCTGTTGATATGATGGCACACCTTCCTGTATCACAGGCACAGCAGCTTTCAAGTGATTTCACAGTTCTTGAAGGCACTATGAATCTTGTTCAGGCTATGTATCTTAATAATGATTTTGAACCTTTTAAAGATCAGCGTGTAAGACAGGCACTTTGTTATGCTGTAGATAAAAGTGAAATACTTGATATTACTTCTGACGGAAAAGGCACAGAGCTGGGAAGCAGTATGTTTCCTAATTTCAAAAAATATTATATCCCTGAACTTAATGATACCTATGGTTACGACCCTGACCGTGCAAAAGAATTGCTTGAAGATGCCGGCTACAGCGAAGGAACGCTGAGCTTTACAATTACAGTTCCAAGCAACTATCCTCAGCACGTTGATGCAGCACAGGTTATAGCAGACCAGTTAAATGAGGTTGGTGTAAAAGCTGATATAAAACAGGTAGAATGGAACACATGGTTAAGTGAAGTATATTCCGACAGAAATTATGAGGCAACTGTTGTAGGTGTTGATGCTTCTAATCTTGCTGCGTCTGCTATGCTTTCACGTTTTTGCTCTGATGCATCAAATAATTTTATAAATTATTCAAATGATGAATATGATTCTATTTATAATAATGCTCAAATGGAATCTGATGATGAAAAGCAGACTGAACTTTATAAGCAATGTGAGATAATCCTTGCAGATGATGCGGCAAACGTATATATTCAAGATCTTGCGGAAATGGTTGCCGTAAGAAACGGATATACAGGATATGAATTTTATCCTCTCTATGTTCAGGATATGGCAAAAATAAAGCCTTCTAAAGCTGAATAAAAAGGAAGGAGTTCTGACATAAATGAAATATGCAGGAAAAAAACTTTTGTCAATGCTCCTTACGCTTATAGCAGTATCATTTGTATTCTTTTTAGTTTTTGATATTATACCGGGAGATCCGGCAATTGCCAAGCTTGGTACAAATGCAACTCCCGAAAGGCTTGAAGCATTAAGATCAGAAATGGGACTTGATAAGCCGCTTTTAGTTCGATATATAAATTGGATATTAGATTTTATAAGAGGAGATTTTGGAACATCTTATTCTTACAACATTCCCGTCAGTGATATGATACTTGATAAGCTTCCAATATCTGTAACCATGACATTCATGTCATTTTTTATGGTTATGTTAATATCAATGCCGCTTGGTATTTTTTGTGCAAGATATGAAGGACGAGGAATTGATACTGCTATATGTGCATTAGGTCAAATCACTATGTCAGTACCGCCGTTTTTTTCAGGTATACTTATAACTCTTTTTTTCGGCATTATATTAAATATATTTACTCCGGGCGGTTTTGTATCATATGATAAAAATATCATCGGATTTTTAGCATCGCTTTTTTTTCCTGCACTTTCAATCGCTTTGCCAAAGGCGGCAATGTCAGTGAAACTTTTAAGAAGTTCTCTTATAACAGAAAAAGCTAAAGATTATACAAGGACAGCATACAGCCGAGGCAATTCTCATATGCAGGTTCTTTGTAACCATGTGCTTAGAAATGCATTTATACCAGTTGTCAATTTTTTTGGAATGGCATTGGCTGATATTTTAACCGGCAGTATAATAGCCGAGCAAGTTTTCAGCATACCGGGTTTGGGAAGGATTCTTCTTACATCTATTATGAATCGTGACTATCCTGTGGTACAGTCTATAATAATGCTTATGGCAACAATTGTTATGCTTATAAATTTCATAGTTGACATACTTTGCAGAAAGCTTGACCCAAGAATTGAAACCGGAGGCAGAGCATAATGAAAAACAGAACATTTATAATAGGCTTGGTCATATCTTCTGCTGTAATGTTGTTATTTTTAGTTGGATGTTTCTGGACACCGTATATGCCTGATAAAATGGATCCTTCAATGAAATTTTCTGCTGCGTCATTATCACATCCATTTGGCTGCGATGCCTTTGGACGTGATGTTTTGAGCCGTGTAATGGCTGGCGGCAAGGTAACATTGCTTGTTGCAGCAGGAACTGTTTTTTTGGGAGCAGGACTGGGAATAATAATAGGTGCAGCTTCGGGTTATTTTGGAGGTATTGTTGACACTGTTTCAATGAGAATAGCAGATTCACTTCTTGCTTTTCCCAGCGTTTTGCTTGCACTTGTTGTAATAGCTGTTTTTGGAAGCGGTGAGGTACAGCTTGTATTATCACTTGGAATAGCATTTACACCGAGCTTTGCAAGAGTTGTTAGAGGTGAATTCCAAAGATGTCGAAGTCTTGGATATGTTCAAGCTGCAAAGCTTCAGGGTGCGTCTAATATAAGAATACTTTTCATTCATATTCTTCCCAATATTAAATCTGTTTTAATATCTTCTCTGCTGATAGGATTCAATAATGCTGTACTTGCGGAAGCAGCACTTAGTTACCTTGGAATAGGTGTTCAGCCGCCTACAGCCAGTCTTGGCAGTATGCTTTCAGAAGCTCAGACTCATATTTTTAAAGCACCTATGCTCTGTATTTATCCCGGTGTTGTTCTGATACTTTTAATACTTGGATTTGGGCTTATGGGTGACGGGCTTGGAGGTATAAAAAAGGCAGGAGGAAAACATGGCAGTATTTGAAGTACAAAATTTAAGTATTATCTTTCATGATGGAAAAGAACCGTTTACTGCTGTAAAAAATCTTAGTTTTTCTGCTGAAGCCGGAGAAATGGTTGGACTTGTAGGTGAATCGGGTTCGGGCAAGACTATGACAGCACTTGCGGCAGCAGGACTGATTTTTAGCAAAGATGTTGAGGTAAAGGGAAAAATACTGATTGAAGGTATAGATATATTATCTCTTCCCGAAAAAGAACTTGCAAAGATGCGTGGCAATAAAATGGGAATGATATTCCAAGAGCCTATGACTTCACTTGACCCTGCAAAAAAAGTTGGCAGACAGGTGGAGGAGGTCTTAAAGCTTCATACAAATTTTTCAAGTGAAAAGCGAAGAGAGAAGGCATTGGAAGCAATAAAAAGTGCAGGACTTTCTGAATTTGAGAGAATATATAATTCCTATCCGCATCAACTTTCAGGCGGACAAAGACAGCGTGTAATGATCGCAGCTGCACTTATTGCAAAGCCTAAACTTCTTCTTGCAGACGAACCTACAACGGCTCTTGATGTAACTGTACAAAAGCAGATACTTGAATTCCTTAAGAATCAGTGTAAAGCAAATGATATAACCGTTTTATTTATTTCCCATGATCTTTCACTTGTACGTTCACTTTGTGATAGAATGATCGTTATGCAAGACGGAAAAGCCATAGAAGAAGGAGCTTCGGATAATATTTTTAATGCTCCTAAAGCAGAATATACAAAAGAACTTATTGCTGCTGTGCCGAAATTTGAAAGAGAGCTTTGTGATAAAAAATATAAGGATAATAAAACTGTACTTGATGTTTCAAACCTCAGTGCGTTCTATCCTAAAAACAGCAGCAGAATTTTTTCTAAGAAGGAAAAAAGTCAGGTGCTTTATGATATATCTTTTAATGTGAAAAAGGGTGAAATAATAGGGCTTGCCGGTGAATCCGGTTCCGGAAAATCAACCTTGGCACGTTGTATATTAGGACTTCACAATGATAAAACAGGAAATATATGTCATAATACTAAACATACGCAAATGGTTTTTCAAGATGCAGGAAGTTCTTTGAATCCATCAAAAACTGTTGAATGGATATTAGAAGAACCGCTTAGGAATTGTACCAAATTAAATGCAAAACAGCGTTATGACTGTGTAACAGAGATGCTCTATCTTGTAAAGCTTCCGGAGAATTTAAGGGAACGTTATCCCGTCCAGCTTTCCGGCGGACAAAGACAAAGAGTAAGCATTGCAGCAGCACTTATGCTTAGTCCCGAATTTCTAATAGCCGATGAACCGGTATCAGCACTTGATGTGACAGTTCAAAAGCAGATACTTGCTCTTATGAAAGAAATTGCACGTGAAACCGGAGTAGCGATTCTTTTAATATCACATGACCTTCGTGTTGTATATCAAATGTGTGACCATGTTCTTATTATGAAAGATGGCAGAATCGTTGAAGAGGGTGAACCGATGTCACTTTATAAAAATCCAAAAGATCCTTACACTAAGCTGCTTCTTGAAAGTGCAGGAGCATAAATTTATTCAGGCTGCTGTAAATTTGAAATTGCATCAGCCTGAATGTTTTTTAAGGAGATAACAGAAATGAGTAATATATTAAATAAGGCAGCACGTTTTTTTAAATCACAAATAGTTTTATGCATTTCTTTTGCTGCTGCTATTATATCAATGTTTATAATTCCGCCTGACAGAGAGTATTTAAAATATATTGATTTTTCTGTAATTATTATGTTGTTTTGCCTTATGGGTGTTGCAGCCGGACTTAAAAATGCAGGTATATTTGAGAAAATTACAAATGGACTTTTGAAACTTGCAGGAAATTTGAGGATTTTATCATTTATTCTTATGAATATTTGTTTCTTTTCGTCAATGCTTGTAACTAATGATGTATCTCTTATAACATTTGTACCGCTTACGATAATGCTGTATAACGGCATGGGAGAAAGCAAAAATTGTATTATTACTATTATAATACAAACAGCAGCAGCAAATCTTGGAAGTATGCTCACACCTGTTGGCAATCCGCAAAATTTATATCTCTATACTGAATATGATCTTTCTATAGGATTTTTTCTGCAAACGCTTCTTCCGATCGGATTGTTTAGTTATATACTCCTTAGTCTTTTATGTTTTCTTGTGGGCAATGATAAAATTAAACTCAAGCATCAAAACAGTGAACCATTAAAATATCCCAACTTAATAGTTATGTCAGCATTGTTTATCGTATGCATTTTAACTGTGCTTAGGCTTGTACCTCATGTGGTTTGTCTTGTAATCGTATGTATAGGATTTTTAATAGAACCAAAGCTTTTTATAAAAGTTGATTATGCATTGCTGCTTACATTTATTTGCTTTTTTGTATTTGTTGGAAATATAAGCAGAATTGAAATTGTAAGGGATTATCTTTCCGGTCTTATGAATGGACATGAACTTTTTGTATCAGCAATTTCTTCCCAAATTATAAGCAATGTACCGGCAGCAGTTATGCTGTCTGCCTTTACAGACAATGCAAGAGAACTCTTAAGAGGTGTAAATATCGGCGGATTGGGAACACCTGTTGCATCGCTTGCAAGTCTTATTTCATATCAGCTGTATGCAAAATCTAAAGGTGCATTAAAAGGGAAGTATATGAGTATCTTTCTTATAATAAATTTTGCTTTTCTTATTATTCTTATGCTTATCGCTCGCTTTGTGATTTAAACAGTTTAGAAATTGTGTGCGGTGTTGTTTTAAAAAACTAAAATTTATAAGGCTTTTTAAAACTATTGCATTTTATAAAATAATATGGTATAATAATAAATATAAAAGTATTTATTTAAAGGAGATTTAAAGAAATGGCAGAATGTAATCACGACTGCGGTTCATGCAGCAGTAATGGAAGCTGTTCCGTACAGGATGAAGAAAAAGAAGCTCGTGTTCGTGCCAACACTCAAGGAGTTAAAAAAGTAATTGGTGTTGTAGGCGGCAAGGGCGGTGTAGGAAAGTCATTAGTAACAAGTCTTATGGCTATTCAGACTCAACGTCTTGGCTATAAATCTGCAATTCTTGATGCTGATATTACCGGTCCGTCTGTTCCTAAGATTTTTGGAATCGATAAGTTTGCCGAGGTTGAAGGAGAATCGCTTATTCCTCATACAACCAAAAACGGCACTAAAGTTATGTCTATGAATATGCTGCTTCAAAATGATACTGACCCTGTTCTTTGGAGAGGTCCGGTTATTTCCGGTGTTGTAAAGCAGTTTTGGGAAGACGTGCAGTGGGGTGATGTAGACTTTTTATTTGTCGATATGCCTCCGGGAACAGGCGATGTTCCTATGACTGTTTTCCAGTCACTTCCGGTTGATGGAATCATTATTGTTTCAACACCACAGTCTTTGGTATCAATGATAGTAAAAAAGGCTTTGAAGATGGCTGAAATGATGAATATTCCGGTTTTGGGCATGGTAGAAAATATGCGTTTTATCAAATGTCCGGATTGCGGCAAGGAAATACCGCTTTTTGGAAGTGATGAAGCAGTTGACAGTACTTCCGTAATGGTTCTTGAAAGAATCCCGCTCGACCCATCAATAGCTGCTGCCTGCGATGCAGGGAAGCTGGAAGAACTGGATGTTGATTATCTTGAACAAACAGCAAAAGTTATTACCGAGGCTTTATAATTTTATATTTTATATTAAAAAGGCTGTTGCAGCTCAAATCTCTGCAACAGCTTTTTCATAATATGCACTGTGATATAACATTGTATCAAATTGCAACTAATTATAACATTTATGTTTTATGTAATATGTTGACATTTGAATGTGTATATGATAAAATTAAAAAAAATAATAAATTTGGAGCGAATGCGTATGAAGTTCAGCAGACTAAAAATATTTCGCAAAAGAAACGGTTTTACTCAAGAGGAAATTGCTGAAAAACTTGGCGTTTCAAGACAGGCAGTAGCCAAATGGGAACGTGGCGAATCAATGCCTGATATAGAAAGCTGCATAAAACTTGCTGATTTATATGGAGTGACTATTGATAATCTTGTTAGAAGTATAGAAGAGTATGATGTTGCCGGTGAAGGAAAGCATATTTTCGGATGCTCTAAGATGAATAGCAAAGGACAGATAACTCTGCCGGCAAAATGCAGGGAAATTTTTGGTTTGAATGCCGGTGATAATATTTTAATTCTTGGAGATGAAGAAAAAGGCATTGCACTTGTCAATATGGGTGCTTTGTCGGATATTTAAGGAGATATGTTTTATGATTGCAGTTGAAGCAAAAAATCTTACTAAAAGATATAAAAACAAGACCGCTGTTGACAATATCAATTTTACTGTAGAAGAAGGAGAACTTTTTGCACTGCTTGGGGTAAATGGTGCCGGAAAGACTACTACAATAAGAATGCTTTCATGTTTATCAATGCCGAGTTCCGGAGAAGCGTTTGTCTGCGGGAAAAACTGTGTGGGTGAATCTTATTCTGTAAAGTCATATATTGGTATTTCACCTCAGGATACAGCAGTGGCAGGAAATCTTACTGTTCGTGAAAATCTTGAGTTTATGTCAAAAGTTTATGGATTTGACAAGGCTAAGGTAAAGTCACGCTGTGATGAAATGATCTCATTGTTTAATATGAATGACGTTCAAAACAGCCGTGCCAAAACTCTCTCAGGCGGATATAAAAGAAAGCTGTCTATTGCAATGGCACTGATTACTGAACCCAAGGTCATGTTCCTTGATGAGCCGACATTGGGACTTGATGTGTTGGCAAGAAGAGAGCTTTGGCAAGCTATAGAACTTCTAAAAGGAAAGGTGACTATTATTCTAACAACACATTATATGGAAGAAGCAGAGCATCTTTCAGATAAAATTGCTATAATGCTGGATGGAAAAATAGCTGAAATGGGTACGCTTTCTGAACTTGAGAAGCTTTCCGGAAAGACAGGACTTGAAGATGTCTTTGTAGAGATAGCTGAAAGGAGCAAAAATTAAAATGAATAAAATTACAGCTTTTGCATCGAGAAACATTAAAGAAATTCTCAGAAATCCTCTCAGTTACATATTTTGTATTGGTTTTCCTATAGTTATGCTGATCGTAATGACAATAGTAAACAGCAGCATCCCGCCGGAAGCAAATATGACAATTTTTCGCATAGACAATCTTTCAAGCGGCATTGCTGTATTTGGACAGATGTTTGTAATGCTTTTTACAGCTATAACAGTTGCAGGTGACCGAAAAGAAGCTTTTCTTGTGAGAATGTACGCATCGCCTATGAAATCTATTGATTTTATATTAGGCTATATGCTGCCTATGCTTGTCATCGCTGTTGTACAGTGCTTTATCATATATGTTTCATCATTTATAATTTCTATTATAGTAGGAGTAGAATTGCAGATAACGGGAATGATAATGTCGCTTATTTTACTTATTCCGTCCAGTGTTATGTTTATTGCATTTGGAATGTTGTTTGGAACATTTTTTGATGACAAATCTGCGCCGGGAATATGTTCTATAATTATTTCTCTTGGCTCATTCTTTGGAGGAATATGGTTTGACACAGACGGTACAGGCGGTTTAATGCTTAAGATTTGTAAGTGTATGCCTTTTTATTATTGTACAAAAACTTCAAGATCAGCAATGTCATTGGATTTCGGTTTTGAAAACTTTGTTTTTCCGTTTATTGTAGTAATTGCTTGTGCGGTTTTATTATCTGCTGTTTCATCATTTGCTTTTAAAATGAAAATGAAAGCAGATCTTTCATAATATAGCAAACGATAAAAAATTTTTGATGTTGACTATAAAAATATAAACAGCTTCTGCATTATATAATTTTTGCAGAAGCTGTTTTGCAATTGAAGAAATTGCCGTCCCTGAAATGGAAGATGGCACGGCACTAGTAGTGACGGAAGGGTAAAAAAACAACAAATAGGCTGCTGCAACTTAAACATTGCAGCAGCCAATTTATAGCAAACGACAAAAATCTTTGGTGTTTGATATTTGCCGATACGCACGCAGCACGCATAAGCGTGCGTATGTGCGAGGCAATTTAAATAAGTTATTATAGTCAACGTCAAATTATTTTTGACGTTGACTATAATTTATAATCTTATAACGTCAAATAATTGTTTAATTATCAGTTATTTCAGCATCCACAGCCGCAGTTGTTGTTGCCGCATCCAGCTGTATTAAAGCAGCCACCGCAGTTTCCACAGCAGAAGAACAAGAGAATGAGAATGATGATCCACCAGCAACCGTTATTTCCTTCACAACCACACATAATAAATAATCTCCTTTTGTCAAATTTATTTGAAACAAACGTTTTTTTGTCTGTTTCATAGTACATAATATGCCAATTAAAAAAAATTGCTACTGCTTTTGACAAATATTTCAAATAGTTTGCGGTATACTTTTATAAAAGAATTTTCTCACGAAAGGAAGGCTGCTTATGAATTATAGTGACAACTTCACTGGAAAGGCAATTCTTGCTTTAAAAGAAGCTATCAATGCTGCTGAAGAAATGGGGCATACTTATATTGGAAGTGAACATCTGCTTTTAGGGATACTGGAAGAAGGCAGCAACGCTGCTTTTGCCATTTTGATTTCTCAGCACATCACTGTTCAGCGTGTAAGAAGTTTGGTCGTAGAACTTGTAGGATGCGGGATACCGTCACAAGTTTTAGATGACTGCCTTACACCTGCACTTCGAGAGATAATAGAAGATGCAAAGATGAGAGCAATGGATTCCGGAAAGGCGATTGCGGGAACTGAACATCTCCTCAGTGCAATGCTTCACTCGCCGTGTTGTACAGCAGTTACTATTTTAAAAAGACTAAATGCAAATTTAAATCAGCTTGTATGTTCATGCGGAGATGAACAAAACTATGGAGTAAGACTTGAAAGACATAAAGCAGGAAATATTAGCAGGAAGGAACTTCCAAACCTGTTTCAATTTGGAAAACTTATGACAGATCCATCAAGAGAATGCAGCTATGATCCTCTTATAGGACGTGAAGAAGAAACTGAAAGACTTATCCAAATCCTTTGCAGACGTACAAAAAATAATCCATGTCTTATTGGTGAAGCAGGAGTAGGAAAAACAGCTTTAGTCGAAGGCGTTGCTATGAAAATAATGACAGGTGATGTTCCCGATGCTATTGCAGATCAACATATATTTTCTCTTGATCTTACAGCACTGCTTTCAGGAGCTAAGTATAGAGGTGATTTTGAAGAACGGCTTAAACAATGTCTTAATGAAGCATCGAGCAATGGAAATATAATTTTATTTATAGATGAACTTCATACTATTGTTGGTGCAGGAGCTGCCGAAGGTGCAATTGATGCTGCTAATATTTTAAAGCCTCAGCTTGCCAGAGGTGAAATAAAAATTATAGGTGCTACTACTACAGATGAGTTTCACCGTTTTATAGAAAAAGACAGTGCATTGGAACGTCGTTTTCAGCCGGTGAAAATCGCAGAACCCAATGAAAAGATATGTATGAAGATCTTGCGTGGACTTCGTAAGACATATGAATGCTTTCATAATGTAAAAATAGATGACGATGTCCTTAGTGCCGCAATAGAATATTCCGTAAGGTATATACATGACAGAAGTCTGCCTGATAAAGCAATAGATCTGCTTGATGAAGCTTGTTCACGTACAAGGATCAGAAACAATGATGATAATAGTAATAATAATGTACTCAGATCAGATGTGGCAGCAGTTGTTTCTGTAAGAACCGGAATTCCGGCAAATAAAATAAGTGAAGAGCAGAAAAAGCGTCTTATGACATTATCATGTGAATTAAAAAAGCAGATCGTAGGTCATGACGATGCCATTGACCATTTAAGTGCATCGCTTATAAGAGCAAGAACAGGTCTTGGTGATTTACATCGTCCAATAGGCTGTTTTTTATTTATAGGTCCGTCAGGAGTAGGAAAAACCGCACTTGCAAAATCACTGGCAGAACATTTATTTGATGACAAAAATAATTTTATCCGTTTTGATATGTCAGAATACATGGAAAAACACGCTGTATCAAAACTCATAGGTTCCCCTCCGGGATATGTTGGATTTGAAGAAGGCGGAAGAATGTGTGAGCTTGTAAGAAATCATCCTTATAGTGTTATCTTATTTGATGAAATAGAAAAAGCTCATCAAGATATAACTCATATTCTTTTGCAGATAATGGACGATGGCACTATTACTGATTCAAGCGGAAGAAAAATAGATTTTACAAATACACTTCTTATATTAACATCAAATGCAGCAGCTGCTGAAATGTCCGGAAGCAAATCGCTTGGATTCACTTCTGAAAATGATAATAATAATTGTATTACATCAAAGCAGATGAATGCACTTAGACAATATTTTTCACCGGAATTTCTTGGCAGACTTGATGCTGTCATTCCATTCTCAAGATTAAGTACCGAAAATCTTGAAACAATAGCCGATCATATGCTGGAAGAGCTTAAAAAGCGAATGGAAAAGCTTGAAATAAACATGGAGTTCACGGCGGAAGCTGTAAAACGTCTTGCTAATGCACCTGAAACAAAGCTTTACGGTGCACGTCCTATGAAACACTATCTGACAGAACAAGTCGAAAATAAAATAGCAGAAAAACTTTTGCAGCAAAAAATAAGCTCCGGAGATTCTATAAAGCTTACAGCAGATGAAAACGGATTTCTTATACC
>CALESG010000051.1 GCA_937907215.1 uncultured Ruminococcus sp. | reverse complement strand
TATGACAAGAAATATGCAAACAGATGACGTACAGAGCCGTCAGGCGAGCTTTGTGCGGTGTTGCCTACAGGAAATTTTCTGTTTTGTAAAGATGTTAAAGTATTCTGGCAGCTTCTAATAATCACATTAGGAGGCAAAATCGTGAAAAAAATTTCAAAACCGATTTTCTTCATTGTATTTGCCGTTATTGCACTCTTTACTGTAACCACTGTGTTTGGTGTTCATTCCCAGTATGGTGATATTGTCACCACATATGTACACGGTGTAGATGACATTCGCCTTGGTATTGATATTCAGGGCGGCGTTGATGTTACATTCGAGCCTGCTGACGGTACAGATGCAACTGAAGAACAGATGGACGCAGCACTTGAAACTATCAAGTATCGTCTTATCTCACAGAACATCAACGATAGTGAAACATACGTTGATTACAACAGCAATCGTATTATTGTTCGTTTCCCATGGCAAGCAGGTGAGGCAAATTTTGACCCTGAAGCTGCTGTAAAAGAATTGGGCGAGATGGCTGAGCTTTCTTTCCGCTATGGTCAGGAAACTACCCAGGACGAAAATGGAAATGTTGTTCCTGCTGGTGCTGTTATTCTGACAGGTGCTGATGTTGAGAAGGCAGGCGTTGGTGCAAATGATAACGATACTACAGGCGGCATACAGTATGTTGTAACATTAAAGCTTGCAGATTCCGGAACAGAAGCTTTCCACAATGCAACATCTGCACTTTATTCTGAAAATGGTGTTATTTCAATATGGATGGACAATACCATGATCTCAGCTCCTACTGTAAACACTGTAATCACAAACGGTGAATGTACTATCGAAGGTAATTTTACATATGAATCCGCAAAGGAACTTGCCGATAAGATCAACTCCGGTGCGCTTCCGTTTTCTCTCAAGACCTCAAGTTTTAAGACGATCTCTCCTACAATGGGTGAAGGTGCTCTTAAAGCTATGGCTATAGCAGGCATTATCTCTTTGTTGTTTATTGTGATTTATATGATCTCCTTGTACAGACTTCAGGGTGTTGTTGCATCTATATGTCTTGTGGGACAGGTTGCAGGTATGTTTGCATTTGTTTCAGGATGGTTTGGATTTATGGATAGTGCAACTCTTACAATACCAGGTATTGCAGGTATTATTCTGTCTGTTGGTATGGGTGTTGACGCAAACATCATTACCGGTGAGCGTATTCGTGAAGAACTTCGTGCAGGAAAGAATTTAAATACAGCACTTACATCAGGTTATAAGAGAGCATTCAGTGCGATCTTCGATGGAAACCTGACAGGTATTATAGTTTCTATTGTTCTTATGGGTGCATTTGGTGTATCCGACAGCTGGTGTGCACAGTTGCTCAGTCCTCTCTTCAGATGGTTCGGTGCAACTACAGAAGGTGTTATCTACTCATTCGGCTATACATTGATGACCGGTCTTATTATGAACTTTATCATGGGTGTATTTGCATCAAGACTTATGACAATGTCACTTTCAAGATTCAAGTGCTTCCAGAATAAAAAGCTTTATGGAGGTGGCGTCGATGTCAAGTAATAAATACGAAAAGTTTGACGTAAAAGTACGTGACTTTTGTGGCAAGACAAAGATATTTTTTATAATTATACTTTCTCTTGTTGTTCTCTCCATAGTTTCAACATTTACAGGCGTTGATATTGCCTTGGAATTCAAGGGCGGTACTATTATTACTTATGGTTATGATGGTGAAATTGTAGAAAGCGACATTGAAAATGAGCTTTCAAAGCTTATAGGCTCTGGTGTTCGTGCTCAGATAGGTGAATCACTTAATGATGACACAAAGACTATGACAGTATCATTCACATCTACAGAAGGCTTGACTGCCGAACGTCAGGCAGAGGTAACAGACACCATTCAGGGAATGTATCCTGATGCGAATTTAAGTGTACTTGACTCAAATGACGTTGATGCACGTTCAGGCGGCGAATTCTTTACAAAGTGTATAGTAGCTGCTATATTTGCGGCAGTAGTACTTATTTTGTATATTGCATTCCGTTTCCGTATGATAAGCGGCTGGTCATCAGGTGTATGTGCTATTATTGGATTGCTCATAACGCTTATAATTACATATGGCGGTGTAGTAGTATGCGGATTTGAAATCGATTCAAACTTTATGGCGGTTATACTTACACTGCTTGGTTATTCTGTAAATGATACTATTGTTATTTATGATAGAATCAGAGAGAATCAAGAGAGATGCAATGGTATGAAGATTGAAGAGCTGGTAAATATAAGTAATTCCCAGTCACTTCGCCGTACTCTTAGAACATCGATCACAACAGTATCAACAATGCTTGCTGTATCGATAGTTGCAGCAATAATGGGAGTAACGTCTATAATCAGCTTCTCTGTTCCTATGGCTATCGGTATCGTTGCAGGTACATTTAATTCTCTTTGCTTTGTACCTACAATGTGGGTATTATGGCAGAAAAAGCGTGGCAATACTACAGTTAACTATAAAAAGAAGATGAAGAAAAAGGCTGCGTAAAACAATTAAAGATAATTAAAACGGCTGCTGCAAGTTTGACCTTGCAGCAGCCGTTTTGTTTAAGTATATTTTTTTTAAGCATATTAAAAGTGTATTTTAGAAGATGTTTTAATTGAATCTTTACTGCATCTTTTCAGCTTTTATCTTTGAGATCCAATTATCTTCCATTAAAAGCACTTTGAATTTTACATTTTCATATATTACTTCGGCATTTTCATCTTCATCGGGTATTCTGCCAAGAAGTTCTATAAGCCATGCATTCATAGTATCAAACTGTTCTTCATGGTCTTCCGGCAAGCTAAGTCCTAATTTTTCAAGTGCCTCTTTCGGATTTGCATTGCCTTCGATAGTGAATACGCCTTTTCCCATATCACGGACATCTATTTCTTCATCATCGTATTCATCACGAATGCTTCCCACTATCTCTTCAAGCAGATCTTCCATTGTAACAATGCCGGCTGTACCGCCGTATTCATCTACAGCAACTGCCAGCTGAGCTTTGTCTTTAAGCATATCTTCCAATACATATTTGCATTTTGCGGTTTCTGGAACGAACAATGCCGGACGGATAAAGTGTTTTAAATTAAAATTAGATATATCTTCAGCACCTATAAGACCCAAAAGATCTTTAACCATAAGTATTCCCACTATATTATCTATGTTATCTTTATAAACAGGAATTCTTGAATAGCCTTCATTCATAGCCAGATATACAACATCATTTATCTTCATGTCAATATCTACTGCTGTAAGCTCTGTACGGTGAGTCATTACATTTGTAATAGTTACATCGTCAAAGTCTATGATATTGTTTATCATATCCCTTTGACTTTCTTCAATAAGACCATTTTCATTGCCTGCGTCAACCATCATAAGAAAGTCTTCTTCTGTAACAGAAGAGTCTTCTTTTGCAAATTTATCTCCGCCAAGCAGCCAATCAATTCCTCTTACAGTTGCTTGCAGAGGACTAAGCAGTATAACTAATGTGTCCACAAATCGACTGCATTTTTGAATAAGCTGTTCTGCTTTTTGCGTTCCGATTCTGCCGGCAACAGCATTGCACAGTGAGATCAAAAATGCTGATACAATAAATACAGCCAGAAGAGTAAGTATTTCTGCCGCAATATTTTCAAGTCCGCATTTTGTCTTTAAAGCAGGGAGCATGGTAACCCATCCTATTTGCTGAATAATTATAGTTATAAGCGCTGAACTTAATCCATGCTCTGATAAAAATGTAAACTTGAGCCGTCTAGGTTTTTCCAATTGTTTTGCAATTTGTGCTAATGATTTTTCTTTTTCTGCGAGATTTTTTATTTTTGGACGCATTTTTTCAATTGAAGATTGTAAAGCTTTGTTAAAACCATGCACCACTATCAATACAGCAGCTGCTATAATACAGATGCATAATCGACTGTCGTCGATTTTCATAAATTTGTTCTCCTTTCAATTTACGGTTTTAAAGTGATGTGTAAAAAACATACAAAAAAACGCCGCCTTTCAGCAGCGTTTCTGCATAAATATTTGTTATCGCTCTTCACAGATAAGCTTTATGGCTGTACGCTCTTCGCCGTCGATCTGAATATTAGCAAATGCAGGAATGCAGACCAGATCTACGCCAATAGGTGCAAGGTAGCCACGTGCGATAGCTATAGCTTTTACAGCTTGATTTGCAGCACCAGCACCGACAGCCTGTACTTCTACGACCTTCTTCTCACGGATTACAGCCGCAATAGCACCAGCTACGGAATTAGGTGATGAATGTGATGATACCTTAAGAACTTCCATGTTATAACCTCCTCATAAAAATTGTAATTCATTTTGTAATATGACCAATAGAAAAGCATTCCTTGTAATTTATATTATACAACAATTTGAATATAATTGCAAGTCTTTTGAAACAATTTTGTGCATTATCTAATAATAATTCGCTCTATTTTTGTGCATTTGCCATTCTTTTCATTAAAAGTAACAACAACACCATTAAGAAAACATTCAGATTGTGCCTCTGCAAAACGAGATGGAAACCTGAAACGAAATCTGTTAAGGGCAGGTTCTATTTCAATGCCAAGGATTGAAAGTTCAGGGCCTGTCATACCGGCATCAGTTATATATCCTGTATGTCCGCCTAAAATAATTTCATCTGATGTTTGTACATGAGTATGAGTACCCATAACAGCGGTTACCTTTCCGGTAAGGAAGTGACCCATTGCCTTTTTTTCGGCAGTAGCTTCGGCGTGGAAATCCACAAAAATATTTGGTGTATCAATATCTTTCAATATATTTTCAATACATGTAAATGGATTATCAAGCGGATCAAGGTAGGTAGTTCCTGACAAATTTATTATAGCGACCTGTACTCTGCCATAATCTAAGCGGCACACACCACGACCGGTGCAGCCCTCAGGATAGTTTGCAGGACGAATTATAGATTCATTTTCATATATTGCCAAAGCTTCACGGCGTTTGAAGCAGTGATTTCCTGTAGTTATTACATCAGCACCGGCATTAAATAGCTGCTGTGATGAATATTTAGTTATGCCATTGCCTTGAGCAGAATTTTCTCCGTTTATGACAGTTATATCTATCTCATATTCTTTTTTTAATCTATGCAGATTGTTCTGTACAAATTGGCAGCCGGCATTGCCTACAACATCTCCTATAAAAAGCAATTTCATAATGTTTAGTTCTCCTTTTGTTATCTTTATTCTTACCTTTAGTATAGCAGAATATGCAGTACAGTGTCAAGAGTTGCTTTTGTAAAAGTAAAAAAAAACACCGGAGTAAAAAACTCCGGTTAAAAAAGAAGTATAAAAAATAGAACAAAAGAAAGGAGACAACAAAACGAGTGATAATAATTCAAAATAAATATGGATTACTCTCACTACACTTATTATACACGATTTTAAGGTTATAGTCAAGTGATTTTAGAAAAAAGTTCCATAAAGCCGCCTGTTTTGTCTATTCTGCATAGTTTTTCAAACATTGAAAAAAGCTCATATTTTCAAGGTATTTCCATGATTTTTGTTGAATATACGTCATTGAATTCAACCATAATAGGAGTGCAGGTGAAGACCTTTATTCAAAAAAATTCAAAAAAGAGGTGAATTTTATGTGGGATAAACTTGCATTGATTTTGTTGATTATAGGCGGCTTGAACTGGGGTCTGATAGGCATATTCCAGTTTGATTTAGTTTCATGGATTTTTGGCGGAGCTGATTCTTTGCTTAGCCGTTCGATTTATATTATTGTCGCCATATGTGCCGTTTGGTGCATTTCGCTTCTATTTAGACGTGAAGCAGTTAGAGAAACAAACAGGTAAAGTAAACATTAAAAACCGTGCTGCCGATTTAAAAAAATTGTGCGGCACTGTTTTTTTGCATGAATTATTTAAAAGCAGCATATAAATATCAAAAAACATCTAAGCGGAGGTGCTTTATATGTCTGCTAAAACCCCTGATGATTACTTAAAGGAAATGATGGAGCTTTATAAACGCTCCAATTTCAAACATGAACCAAAACAAAAACCAGAGCCGAAATCAATACCCATATCTGCACCGGTAAGCCAACCGGCAGAAACACCTGTTATTCCAGAGAATATTCCAGAGCCTGTTGAAAAACCGGTACAAGAAGTAAAACCCGAGCCGGTTCCCGATCCCAAACCGGCATCGGAATCCGAACCTATGCCAAATCCATTGTCTTTGCCTGAACTTCCGCCGGAAATAGTTTCAGAAACAACTGTTGAGAATAAGCCTATTGAGAATAAGCCGGTAAAGGATGATAATAACACATCATTCGGATGGATACAAGTTAGTGCCAGAACGGCTGGAAATGCGTTGCCTTTAGAAGGTGTATCTGTACTTATATTAAAAGATAATGGAATGGATACTGACCTTATAACTTCACTTGTTACTGACCAAAGCGGCAATACGCCAAAAATAAAACTGCCTGCACCGCCAAGAGGAAACGATCCTTCTCAATCTTACAGTACTTATCAAAT
Source organism: uncultured Ruminococcus sp. (assembly GCA_937907215.1). Taxonomy (GTDB): domain Bacteria; phylum Bacillota; class Clostridia; order Oscillospirales; family Ruminococcaceae; genus Ruminococcus_C. Next base: position 20,305 of record CALESG010000051.1, on the reverse strand, counting down.
AAGGGCATTTTTGCCGGGTTATACACGTATGGAGAGTGCATCTGTGCCTGTATTTTCAGGGGTTACGTCCATTCAGCCTTTTGAGCTTATACCTCTTCCGGTAGGGTCAGACGGTAATGAACCTGCTATAATAAATCAAAATACAGAGCCGAAATTTTAAAAAAGGAGGCAAAAATAATATGCCTATAGGAGAGCCATATATACCCGAAAATATCACGGTACATCTTGGTCGCCCTGATGATAACGGTGAAAACGTAACAATTCCATTTCCTGAATATGTAAAAAATGTTGCTTCCAGTGAGATCTTTCCAACATGGCCGGAATCATCTATTCGTGCAAATATATATGCTATTATAAGCTTTGCACTTAATCGATATTATACCGAATGGTATCGTTCACGTGGATATGATTTTGATATAACAGATAATACTCAGTATGATCAGAAATTTATTAAGGGCAGACAGATATTTGAAAATATATCTCAGATAACAGATGAAATATTCAATGACTATGTACGCAGACAGGGCAGTATCGAACCGCTTTTCACTGCATTTTGCAATGGTACTACTGCTAAATGTGAAGGACTTTCACAATGGGGTACAGTTGCACTTGCAGAAGAGGGATTTACACCTTATGAGATACTTACTTATTACTATGGCGATGATATAGATATTGTAAAAGATGCACCAATACGTACCGGAACACCGTCTTATCCCGGTTTTCCGATTTCTCTTGGATACGTAGGCAATGAGGCACGTACTCTGCAAGTACAACTCAACCGCATATCAAGAAATTATCCTGCTATACCTAAAATCGCTGATGTAAGCGGAGTTTATGACTATGCCACCGAAGACGCTGTGCGTACATTTCAGGAAATTTTTAACTTAGAACCTACAGGTGTAGCAAATGCTGCCACATGGAATAAGATAACATATATTTTTACAAGTGTAAAGAAACTTTCCGAACTTGATTCAGAGGGTCTGCGTGAAGAAGAAACTGCAAAGCAGTTTCCTGATACATTGAGCATAGGTATGCAAAGCGATGAAGTACGTAAGCTGCAATACTTCTTAGCAGTAATAGGTGCATATTATGAAGCTGTTCAGCCGGTTGATATTACAGGATATTTTGGAAAAGAAACGGAAGCATCTGTAAAATCTTTTCAGCAAATATTTGGACTGCCGCAAACTGGAATCGTTGATCGTGCAACAGCAAGGGATCTATATAAAGCTTATTTTGGAATACTTGAGAGTCAGCCGGAGCCTGATGCAGATATTGGCAATGTTGTTCTTTTTCCGGGAGCAGCTCTTAAAGAAGGCTCTTCCGGAGAGGCTGTAAGGCTGCTTCAAACGTATCTCAGCTATATTCATGGAACATATCCAGAGGTCAATGATGTGTCGGCTACAGGCTATTTTGGACCTGTTACAAAGTCAGCAGTTACTGCTTTTCAGAGATTATATGGCATGCCTGAAACAGGAGTAGTAAATTCTATAGTATGGGATGCAATAAGCGAATTATATTCTGATCTGCGTTTTGGAATGGATAAAAGACCATATCAATCGCCCGGATATACTATATCATAATTATAATATCATAATTATATAATACAGAATGGAGCGTCATTATTATGGCATATAATCAGCGTCAGCAAAGGGAGCATATAAGAGAGATACAAAAAATGCTTTATGGTTTATCACTTTTTGATGAAAGAATGCATACTGTAGTTCCTAATGGTGTATATGGAAAAGAAACAGCACTTGCGGTCAGAGCATTCCAGCAGATCATGGGACTTAGGTCTACAGGTGAGGTAAATGCCGCTACATGGGAGAAATTAAGGAATGAGTATTATGAGAAAATAGGCAAGCAAGCATATTCTCTAAATGCATTTCCACAAAATACAATAAATATAGGTCTGAACGATGAAGGGTTTGCGGTATATATTATACAAATTATGCTTCATTTGCTAAGTATAAGCTTTGGAAATTTTGACAGCTTGGAAATAACCGGAAAATATGACTCTTTTACAGAAAATGCTGTAAAGGAATTTCAGAAAAGAAGCGGTCAGTCCCCTACCGGCAAGGTTGACAGAGATACATGGAATTTGCTTGTGCTTACAACACAGCATGGGGCATAAACTAAAAAACAAAGCTCTGGGCTTAACAGTATTGTAATAATCTGCTAAGCCCGGAGCTTTTTATTATTTTGTTTTAGCTATATATTTCCAGCCGTTTTTCAGATATACAGCACCTGATATAATAGTCAGTACTGTTGAGATCCAAATAAGACCTTCCAGAACCCATGTTCTTATAAATGATTGAATATCAGCTGCGTTGATTGAGAAATCACAGAATGTAACTAAATATGCAAGAATTACAACTACTGTTACCATAGTAAATGCTGTCTTTAATTTTCCCCATATACCAGCGGCTATTACTACACCGTCTTCCATTGCAAGAAGACGCATTCCTGAAACTAAAAATTCTCTTGTTATAATTATTATAAGCGGTACTGCACTCATGTCTATTACAGGATTGTCAACGAATACTGCCAGAGCTGATATTACAAGTATTTTATCAGCAAGAGGATCAAGGAATTTTCCAAAAGTTGTTATAAGATTTCTTGATCTTGCTATTTTACCGTCCAGCCAATCTGTTATAGAGGCTGCTATGAATATTATTGCTGCTATTAGATAGTTAAACGGCATTGAATCTAAATATATAAATATTAAAAATACAGGTACAAGCACTACTCTGAGTACTGTCAGCTTGTTTGGAAGATTCATGCGTCTACCTCCTCTGCAAGCAGATCATAGTCCATTGTATCAAAAACTTCTACAGTGATATACTGTCCGAGTTTTAGGCGATTCTGGCTTTTTATGAATATTTTGCCGTCAATGTCAGGAGCGTCCGCTTTGGTACGTCCAAAATAACAGCCTGCATACTTGTCATATCCTTCAATAACAGCTTCAAGTCTGCTGCCGATTTTTGCTTCATTTTTAGCGTAACTTACATCTGCCTGCTGCTGCATGATTATCTCTGCTCTGTGACTGCGAACCTCTTCATCAACTTGATTTTCCATAAGTGCAGCCTTTGTGCCTTCTTCTTCTGAATATGGGAAACAACCAAGACGGTCGAATTGCATATCCTGAACAAAATCGCCTAATTTGTTAAACTGCTGTTTTGTTTCACCAGGGAAACCTGTTATGAGAGTTGTTCTTATGGTTATATCCGGAATACGGCTGCGAAGTTTTGCCATAAGTTCACGCAATTCTGCTTCAGTGCTTTGACGATTCATATTTTTAAGTATTTCATCATCACAGTGCTGGATCGGTATATCAAGATAATGTACCATTTTTTCCTCATTTGCCATAACATCAATAAGCTCATCTGTTATTCTCTCCGGATAACAGTAAAGCACTCTTACCCAGTGAATTTTCTCAATTGCACAAAGCTTTTTAAGAAGTTCCGGCAGACGGCTTTCACCATACAGATCACAGCCGTAACGTGTTGTATCCTGAGCGATAACAATGATTTCTGTAACTCCGTTTTCAGCCATCCAGTTTGCTTCTTTAAGAATATCTTCCATTGGAACGCTTCTGAAACCGCCTCTTATTTTTGGAATAGCACAATAAGAACAGCAGTTGCTGCATCCCTCTGCTATTTTCAAATATGCAAAGAAAGGCAGTGTAGATATAATTCTTTTGCCTGTAAGAGGAGCTTCCATTTTTGGAGCGAAGTTTACATACCTTTCACCTTTCAAAACTTTATCCAGAATATCGACTATATCTCTTTGGTCAGTTATTCCGACAACGGCATCAGCTTCTTTTATAAGGTCGGCAGCCTCTTCTTTATAACGTTCAGTTAAACAGCCTGTAAGAATAATTTTTTTAAGTGTACCATCTGCTTTTAGTGCAGCCAGTTCCATAATGGTTTCAATCGCTTCTTCTTTTGCGGATTGAATAAAACCGCAGGTATTTACTACTGCAACATCAGCCTCACCTGGTTCAACTACAAGTTTATAGCCATGTGATTTCAGCTTATAAAGCATACGCTCTGAATCTACAAGGTTCTTTGAGCAGCCAAGGGATACAAGTCCTACTCTGATCGCCATAATAATTTACTCCTTTTTTCTCTTTAATCTACAGCCTTGTTTATCAGCTGAATGAATCTGTCTATTACTGTTTCCCATTTGTAATTCTGCTGTGCATATATAAATGCATTTTTTGACATTGCACTGCAAAGTTTAGGACTTCCAAGCATTCTGTTAAGAGTTCCTTCAAATTCATAGAAATCTTCATAATAAAGTCCGGCATTGCTTTGTCTGCAATGTTCACGAAGTGTTTCACAAGAGCCATTTACAAGTACAGGAACACCCATTGCCATTGCACTTATTAAAACCTCGGGAATGCTTTCCTGTTTTGATGGAATCACAAGTATTTCAGAACCGGATATTCCGCTGAATTTATCTTTTTCAGATACAAATCCTGTGAGTATAATATCAGAACTTTCAGGAAGTGAACAGCAAACCTCACCCATAAGCAAGAGTTTTATTGATTCATGTGGATTTCTCTTTTTATATTCCAGAAAATAATGTACAAGTTCCGGACACTGTTTTTCCTCGTCAATTCTGCCACAGTAAATTATGTATCGATTTCTTATGTTATACTTGTGATAAAATGCTGTTTCATCTACAAAATCCGGAATGTCTGCACCAGTGCCTATTACTTCACAAGGAATACCTTGTGTTCTAAAGGCTCTGCGTACAAGCATTCTTTCTTCATCAGTAATAAAAACAAATCCTCGTGGCATTCTAAACATTTGTTGAAATGTAATGAATTGAAAATAAGGACTTTCTTCTTTGATAAGAGGTATTAAGATCGCCTTTTCGGCAGCTTCAGGCATACCGGCAACGGTAAGATAATTCATATATCCTATAAATATTATTGCATCAAATTCCTGTCTGTGCTGAATTATATATCTTATACAGTTTGGTGCAAATGGGCCATATTTCTCTATCCATATTTTTTCAACGCCCATGCTGCGTTTATCATTTTGACATTCTTCAATATAAGTTTTTGCATATGAATCAATATTAGATGCTTTTTCGTGTTCTGTATTAAATCTGCGTACACGAACGCCTTTTACATATTCATTATCTCTTGCGTACCAGTTACGCCAAGTTTTATCATCAAGTGCCTTTGTAGTAAGTACTTCAACTTCGTAACGCTTTATAAGCTGTTCAGCCAGCTGTCTTACATAGCGGGCATCGCTGCCTGTTACCTCTGTACCATATCTTGGGCATACAAGTGCTATTCGTTTCATAAAGCTTATTCCTCTGTAAGTTCTTTAAAAAATTTAATATATTTATCAGTTATCTTACGCCATTCAAAATGATCTTTTACAAATGTGCATCCCATTTTGCCAAGTTCCGAAGCATCTTTTTTATTATTTTCAAACCATTTCAAGCAGCCTTCAAACTCATAATAATCTTTAAAATAAAGTCCACCCTGAGCTTGTCGAACGAAATTTGCAGTAACAGGGCATTTTTCATTGACAAGTACAGGTCTGCCGCAAAGCCAGCTTTCCATAACAACGATTGAAAAACTTTCATTTTTAGATGGCTGACATAAAAATTCAGCAGCAGCCATGGCATTATATTTATCAGCCTTATCAACATATCCCAGATCGTGAATATAAGAATCCATTCCGTCAGGGAATTCTATTTCACCGCCGCCTATTAGCACCAATTCTAGATCCGACTGAATATTTCTCATTTTATATTCTGCAAAATACTTCAAAAGAGTATCTACATTTTTTCCCGTATCTTTTCTTCCTGCATAAAGCACGAAAGGCTTGTTTATGCCGAATTTTTTTCTAAAATCATCAGGTGAGCTTTTTATCTCTGTATTCATTCCAATTCCTATGCAAGCTTGTTTTGTTTCCTGCAAATCATATAGTCGGTTTGCAAGCTCTTGTTCAGGGCGTGAATTGAATATCATTCCTTTTATGTTTATATATGTTTGGCGAAACATAAACATATGAGCATAGCATTCATCATGAAGACATGGCATCATTACAGATTTATTCGGCGGACATGATAAAACTCCAAAGAATGTAGTACCGAACATATAAGGAATAAATACAAATAAGTCATAAAGACTTTCCTTTTCTTCAATATAGCTATAGAGAGACGGACTGTTTATCATTTCGTTTAAAAAGATTTTTTCCTCACGCATATTTACATTTTCGCCACGCATAAGTTTTCGGTTTATTTTATTAAACAGCTGAGTATCTCTTGATTTTACGGGAAACCGTCTTGTTGGAATGCCGCAGACATATGCAGTTCCTTCTGCGTAATAATTTACATTCCAGTTTGAGTCGAAACTTTTAGCACAAGTAGTGAGTATTTCAACGTCAACACCGGCTGCCGCAAGATGAACTGAAACTTCACGAAGTTCCATTTCAGCACCGCCTTTTACCTCTTCGCCGTACCATGGAATGACAAAAGCTATTTTCATTTTAGTTTCACCGTCCTTTATAGTGACCGTTGCAGATGTTTAAGCTACAATAGTCTTTTTATTGTTTTAATTTACCAAATAAGCATTATCGCCCACCTGGCAGGGGGCTGAGTAAACTTTAAAATGATTTAAAAGTAAGAGGTGGGGGTCGTAGAGCGGTCAAGCTGGCTTCAGCTTGCCCATAACCACACGTTCTATTCCTGCAAGGTCACGGGCAAAAGAAATATCACAAAAGTTATTTTCCTCTAATATTTTAATTACATCTTTATATTGCCCGATTCCTACTTCAAAAAGCAGCATACCGTCGCTTTTTAGTGAATCCTTCCAAATACGTGTGATTTCTCTGTAAAACATAAGTCCGTCATCGCCGCCAAATAGTGCAAGTTCCGGTTCAAATGTTACTTCTTTTTGCAGAGCCTTCATATCTGCTGCTGTAAGATATGGAGGATTTGCAGTTATAAGGTCAAGTTCATTATACTTTTCTGCTGTGCTTTTTAGAAGTACATCTCCAAGACAGGGAGTTATGTTTGGCGCAAGTTTTTCGAGATTTTCTTTTAAGTACTCAAAAGCTTCTTTGGATTTTTCCACAGCACTGCCGTTTAATCCCTTTACATATTTTGCAACAGCAGCCGCAACACAGCCGCTTCCGCTGCAAAGGTCAACATAATTTGTATGTTCAAATCCTTCTCTTGATTTAATAGCTTCTTCAGCAAGCACTTCTGTATCAGAACGTGGAATAAGTAATCCTTTACCTACTTTAAATGTCATTCCAAAGAAATCCCAATTTCCTAAAATATATTGAAGAGGTTCACCTTCTATTCTTCTTTTGCAAAAATCTTCGGCTTTTTTGATATCGCTTTCCGAAATAGATGTACATTCAAGTATTAAAATAGGATATGATTTTCCGGTAATATGTTCAAGGATAAATCGTGCTTCACCTGCTGCATTTTCTATTTTGCCCTTTTTCAATATATTTGTAAGTTCTCTGCAAATAGTTTGTACTGAAATAGATGCAGAGTCAATATTACCAAATATCATCTTCCATATCCTCAGGAATACAAGGTTTAATTGCAGCAATAGCACACTCTATTTGAGAATCATCAGGTTCTCTTGTAGTCAGTCTTTGTATTTGCAGACCCGGCCATGAAAGGATCCTTGTAAATAAGCTGTTGCTTCTTCCGGCAAGACGTATAAACTCATATGATATGCCGACTATTATAGGCAAAAGCAGTATGCTTACAACAGTTCTAAGCCATATTATTCTTATAGGAACAAGACACATAACAAGTATGCTTACAATAAGAGTAATAAATATAAAGCTTGTACCGCATCTTGGGTGGAATCTACTGTGTTTTTTTACATTTGCAACAGTCAGTTCTTCTCCGGATTCGTGGCAGGCTATTGTTTTATGTTCTGCACCGTGGTATTCATATGTTCTGCGTATATCTTTCATACAGCCTGTAAGCCACATATAAAACAGGAATATAATTATTTTAAGTACGCCTTCAAGAGCAGAACGCAGGATATTCACATCTGGAACAGGTGTGTAATCAATAAGCAGACCGATCGTTAGCTTTGGCAGGAACATAAATAGTACTAATGCCATTGCAACACCTATTACCATAGCAAATCCCATTATAATTCCAAAGAGCTTTTCTCCGAGCTTATCATTGAGCCACTTTTCAAAACGGCTCATTTCCTCTTCTTCATCTTCCTCATCTTCTATCTGCTTTTCGGCAGATTTCATAAGACAACGATAACCATCTTTCATAGAGCCTACAAAATTAAAGCTTCCTCTTATAAATGGGCATTTTCTGTACCATGGCATATTTTTTCCATTATTTTCAGGCCATGTTTCAACGTCTATTGTTCCGTTTGGAAGACGGCAAGCCATTGCACCCGTATCCGCACCTTTCATCATTACGCCTTCAATGAGTGCTTGTCCGCCTATTTTTGAACGATGTTGTTCTTTTTTTTCATTTTTACCCATATCGTGTCTGTTCCTTTCATTTTTGCATTAGATGACATCGGCATTTAATCGCCTTCTACAGTAACAGCTGTCTGTTCAGTAGTCATTGCTGTTGGCAGAGTTATTACAACGCTTGTTCCAAAGCCAAGTTCACTGCTTATCTGAAGAGTACCGCCGTGCATAGTGATTATCTCATCGGCAACAGCAAGACCTATACCGCTTCCACGTCTTGTCTGATTTGCCTTAAAGAATTTGGTTTTTACTCTTGGCAGATCTTGTTTGCTTATACCAATGCCGTTGTCGGTCACCATAACCTGTATTTTATTTCCAACATAATCCGCACTTATTGTAATAGTACCGCCTTTATTGGAATATTTAATAGCATTGTCGATTATATTTATGAAAACTTGTTTTATCCTGTTTTTATCGCCTATTACAAACGGCAGGGTTTGAGGCTCACGGTATATCATACGAATTTGTTCTCGTCTGGCTTTTTCAGCATAGATGAGAACAGCGTCACCAAGTTCTGCTAAAAGATCCATCTTTTCCATATGCAGTGAAAATTTACCACTCTGCATACGTGAAAAGTCCAGCAGCTCTTCAACCATTTCAGAGAGTCTGTCAGTTTCATTTTTTATAACTCCAACGCCTTTGTGAACAGTTTCCTTATCCACATCGTATAACAGAGTTTCTGCCCAGCCTTTTATAGCAGTAAGCGGAGTTCTAAGCTCATGAGAAACAGATGATATAAATTCATTTTTCATGGCTTCTGTAGATGAAAGAGCCTCTGCCATGTTGTTTATAGAATCACACAAATCACCTATTTCGTCATCTGTTGTTTTCTCGATTCTTTCTTTAAAGTCGCCTTTTGCAAATTTCTTTGTGCTTTCGTTTATAGCAGTAATAGGCTTTACAATACTGTTTACAAAATATCGTCCGGTTATCAGCATTAGCAGGATTATGATAATACAGCATACAGCAACAAGAGTCATATATCCCGTAAGAGTATTGTCTATATTTCTAAGTGACGTTATTACACGTATTGCGTTATATTCCGTGCTTATTCCTGAAATATCAACACTTATAGCCATCATCTTTTCGCCGTTCATCCTGCCTACCCAATACCCTTCACCGCCGTCCATAAGTGACTGATAATCAGGCATTTCTGAATTATCCGATGGAGGAAATCCTGAAGATGCAAGCAGTACCCTGCCCTTTGAATCTATTGCCATAAGTTCCATTTTATCTTTGTCAGAAAAATTTTCGAGTGTGCTGCGAAGTTCTGCTGAAAAATTCACATCAGAATCCTGCGTATAACGTGTAAGCACTGAAGATACAGAATTTATTCTTACTTGCAGGTACTGTTTTGCGGAATTGTAGTGATAATTTTGCAGAGCATATATTATTGAAAATGAAATAACAAGCAGCAGCAGTACAATAAGACCGAGATTGTTTATCATCCATCTTCTTATAATAGTATTTTTCTTTGCATTCCGTCTTTTTTTTCTTTTACTGATCATTCCATTTATAACCGTATCCCCATATAGTTGTGATATACTTTGGATTAGATGGCTCATCTTCTATTTTCATGCGTATGCGTCTAATATTTACATCAACGATTTTGTCATCGCCAAAATAGCCGTCACCCCATATATGGTCAAGAATGCTTGCTCTGTCAAGTGCAGTATTCTTATTATTTAGAAAATATTCCATTATCTGATATTCAACTTGTGTGAGTTCGATCAGAGTACCATTTTTGGTAACAGTTCTGCTCTTGAGATTAAGGGCAAAAGGTCCGCTGTGTATGATCGGAGATTTTTCGTCTTTTATAAAGCTCATACATACTCTTCTATATATTGCGTCCACTCTTGCGGTTAATTCAGACAAAGAGAATGGCTTTGTAATATAGTCATCTGCACCCATCATAAGGCCGCTGACTTTATCCATTTCTTGAGAACGTGCTGTCAGCATTATAATTCCAAGCGTAGAACTTTTTTCACGAAGTTTTTTGCAAACGGTAAAGCCATCTATTCCAGGCATCATTATATCAAGGAGAACTATATCAAAATTTCCGCCGGCTGCATCAAATGCCGCAAGTGCGTCTTCACCGCAGGCGACATCCATAACGTCATAACCTATTCGTTTGAGGTTCATTACAACAAATTCACGTATTGCGTCCTCATCTTCACAAACAAGAATACGTTTCATAAGTTTTTCCTTTCTTTATTTAATGCTCATACAAACCTAAAGCATGATAAAAGCTCGCTCTCGGGAAGATACAAGCTGTCGTTGCTTTCACAAACATTTATAAAATAATATGCATTTCCTCTGGAATGTATAAGACTATATCCATCTTCCAGAAGAGAATCTCTTGTGTCACGGTCAGAAGCTATCCCTATACGCATAAGCTCCTGCATAGGTTCTGAAAGCGAACCTGTATAATGATAGAATACAATATCTCCGGTAATGCCATCGCTTACAGCAGTAACATCAGTCTGCCAAAGTTTTGGCAGCATAAACGCATATCCTTCACTTACGCTGAAATAACTGCGGTATTTTTCTTCAAAACAGTTGTCACCTATTGTCATCCATCTTGTAAGGCGTATATTTTGGTCAGTGACATTACCTTCATATCCCGGAAAAACAGTTTGAACCGGTACTTCCGGTGTGCCGTCGCCATCAATATCAAGTGTAGGACATCCTACCGAACGTGTAGTTTCAGATGCAGCACTTTCATCATCAAAAATATGTTTTAATTTTGTTCCGTCAAAGCTAAAAAGTTCAGTCTGCATAGTAGTAACGCCGGTAAGCATATCGGCATAAACTGCCGCTGAACCGTCATCACGTTTTGAATACTGCACTTGACTGAATCCGGTACAGCTGCTTCTAAGAGTAAGCTGTGTTTTTCGAAACTGTTTTTGCTCATCGGGAACATATACCGCTGCCTTTGCACCTGATGTTGATGAATCTGTTTGCAGTACAAGTAATTCCTGCAAACCGTCACCATCAAGATCGTGTATATCAAACAATGAATATATTGCCGTAAAATTCTTTATAAGTCCGCCGTTTTCATAGTCATATACTACAAGACCCTTGTCAGATTGGTCTACTATAGAATAGCCTATTACTATTTGAGCGTCTGCATATGCACCTATTGGAGATATTATTACTCTTTCAATTTCAGCACCTTCGGCGGGAATATCACAAACCGAACGCCATGTATCATTATCCTGATCAAGTACATTTATACGAAGACCGTTTTCAGCTGCCGAAAGACCCATTTTTGTATAGAAAACAAGAGCTTCATTTTCATTATCGCCGTCAAGGTCGGATAGAATAAATGCTGAAAGGTAATCTCCTGTTTTGGGGTATTGTAATTTGATGTCCTTGCCAACGGCATTTTGAAGTGCATTATAAATCTGCTCCTGTTCCATCCCAAGGCTTGGCGGAACAAGCAAGGTATCTATTGAAGCTCCAAAAGAGCAGCTGCAAAGAAATAATGCTGCTGCTATAACAGCTGCAAGGATCATTTTTTTAAAATTCATTCTTCCTTTGTACGATCGCATAGTGGTACATAACTTTTTCTCTTGGCATTAGTACGATAAGCCGGACGGATAATTCTCTTTCCGGTGAGGATCTCCTCCATACGATGAGCAGACCAGCCGACCATACGTGCTGTAGCAAAGAGAGGTGTAAAGAGGTCATCAGGAATACCAAGCATTCTGTATACAAGACCGGAGTACATATCAACATTTGCACAAACTGTTTTATCAACGCCTCTTACTGAGAGCATGAGTTCTGGTGTAAGCTTTTCAATAAGTGAAAGCAGTTTGAATTGTGGTTCAAATTCAGTATTTTCAGCAAGTTCAAATGCTTTTCTTTTTAGAATAACTGCTCGTGGGTCAGAGAGAGTATAAACAGCATGCCCCATTCCGTATATAAGACCTGAATGATCTCCTGCTTTTTTTTGCAGTATTTTTGTAAGATAATCTGCAACTTCGCCTTCACTTTCCCAGTTCTTTACATTAGCTTTTATATCATCAAGCATTTCGATTGCTTTGATATTTGCACCGCCATGACGTGGACCTTTTAAGGAATTCATAGCTGTTGAATATGCAGCATATGGATCAGTTCCGGAAGATGTAGAAACACGACAAGCAAATGTAGAGTTGTTTCCGCCGCCGTGTTCAGCATGAATTGCGAGCATAGTGTCAAGCAGCTGAGCTTCTTTTTTTGTATATTGTCTGTCGTTTCTCAGCAGAGAAAGAATTGATTCCGCTGTTTTTTCTTCAGGCTTGATCTGATGCATTACCATGCTTGCATTGTCATATTTATGACGTTTTGTCTGATATGCACCATTCATAAGATTTGGCATTTTGGCAATAAGATTAAGGGCAATAAGCATTTCATCTTCAATAGTAGTATGATCAGGATCTTCATCATAAGAATAAAGAGAAAGAATGCTTCTTGAGAGCTTGTTCATTATATTTTTTGAAGGTGACTGCATAATTGAATCAACAAGAAATCCTGGCGGCAATTCTCTATGAATACTAAGATCGTGTTCACAGTCGGCAAGTTCTTTTTTTGTAGGAAGCTGTCCGAACAGTAATAGGTATACTACCTCTTCAAATACAAAGCGGTCTTCCTTTTCGGCGTTTTCTATAAGATCGTTTATATCATATCCACGATAAATAAGCTCACCCGGAATAGGTGTACGTATACCTTCATCGATTATGTATCCGTGAACGCTGCATATATTTGTAATACCGGCAGCAACGCCAGAGCCGTCACTATATCTAAGACCTCTTTTTACATGATATTTATCATAAAGGCTGCTGTCTATCTGAGAATAAAAAGCAAGATTTTCACATAAAGATGAAATATCAAGATTTGCTTCTTCCCTCTTGAGCTTTAAGTAATTTACTAGCTGCTGATTCATTTATATAACCTCCATTGCTTTTCATTTGCATCTTATACATAGTATATTATACATTAAAATCATTTATCTGTCAACCGTCTTATATTCAATATGCTTTAATACAATGTTACCCGTTTTTTATTATTTAAGAGCTTGTGTTCATAGGTTCAGCACACGTCTTTTAGGCAAATTTTGATGACTATTACGTTGAAAATCTTTGCCGGGCGACAGCCCGCCTGCATATTTTCGCCTTATATTCACCAAAATTATGCTCGAAAATCCGCATACTTCACCTATGAACACAAGCTCTAAGCTTATTTTGGGAATAGATCTGATCATAAAGTCACCACCGCACAAAGCTCGCCTGGAGGCTCTGTACGTCGTATGTTTGCATGTGTCTTGTCACACTTCACAAAAAGTCTTGTCAATACACAAAGTATTCATTGATTTTTTTGTTTGATCTGACAATAAATCTGACTGCACATCTGACGCACAGACTTTGTGCGGTGCTGCCTAAAAAGAAAAGAGGATATAATTATTATGAAACATTATGGACTTATGATATTTTCGTTTGCATTTGTGCTTACAGCCATTCCAATTGCACCGGCACTTATATCACGCATAGGCGATACGGATAGTGAGAATAAGACACAACATCTTGAAAGCGTTGATGATTCTGACAGATCAGAAAAATCAGATGAAGAAAAATATGATGAAAGCATACTTATGCTTGATACATCAACGGGAGATGTACTGGATCTTTCAATGCGGGATTACATAATAGGTGCAGTAACAGCAGAAATGCCGGCATCATTTGATGAAGAGGCATTAAAGGCTCAGGCTGTAGCTGTACATACCTATGCGGTTCGGCAGCAGCAAGCAGAGAGTGAGAATCCAACACCGGAGCTTTGCGGTGCCGATCTGTCAAATGACAGCAGTCGCTATCAGGCATATTTTACAAAAAGTCAAGCTATGGAATTTTATGGCAGCGGATACAAAACAGCATATGAAAAAATAAGTGCAGCAGCTGATTCGGTATTGCCGTATATTATCACATATGAAGAAAGACCGATTTTAGCAGCATTTTGTTCAATGTCATCCGGTCAAACAGAAAGCGCTTCGAATGTTTGGGGACAAGATGTGCCGTATCTTGTACCGGCTGACAGCAAAGCAGATAAAAATGCACCTAATTATTTATGCGAGCAGGAGTTTTCTAAATCAGAGCTGAAAGAAATGCTTGAAAGTGCATATCCGGATGGTGACTTTTCAGGACCTTTTAAAGAATGGATAAAAATAGAGGAAAAATCAGATTCAGGAACTATTCTAAAAATAAATGTCGGCGGAGCAGAAGTTAGCGGACAGGATATACGAGAAGCTCTTTCGCTTAGAAGTGCCTCATTTGATTTAAAGTGGAATGGTGATATATGTACATTCACTACAAAAGGTTATGGTCATGGTGTAGGCATGAGTCAATATGGAGCAGATGCAATGGCAAAAGCAGGTGCAGATTGGAGAGAAATATTGCTTCACTATTACAGCGGTGCTAAAGTAAGCAAGGTAAAATAAATTATGCTATTATAGCTTTATGTTAACTTGACTTTTTGATTAAAATCGGTTATAATGTCCAATATAAAAGCAAATTTTGCAAAAACGGAAAGGAAAGTCTGTTATGAGTCTTAATATAGAGGATATTATGTCGGAAATCCGTGCCGATATTAAGGAAAAAGGTCTGTCTGGAGATATGCTCTCCTTTGCGGATATTCCATGTGATGCAAATCCACGAGATCCGGCAAGACAGTATGATTCCGATCAGCTCAGAAAAAATATCGCTTTTGTATCTGATTATTTTGCTCTTACTACGGAAAATGAAATAACGGGCGGTGCTTTGTCACGCTTTGTCAAAAAAGTTGTAAGAAAACTTAGTCGTTTCTATGTTGAACCTATAGCAGATGAACAGTCTGCTGTAAATGCAAATACTGCACAGGCACTCCAGCAGCTTGAGCTTTATATTATGGATTCTCAGGAGCAGAATAATATTGTTCTTGCTAAGCGTGTGGAAGAACTGGAACTTCAGCAGCGAAATAACCGTATGGAGATAGACAGCTTGCAAAAACAAGTGGCTGCACTTAGTAAGCAGCTTGCCGAATTGCGAAAGGAGAAAGGCTGATGCGTGTATTTCAGCTTATGCCCACTATAGCTGCCGGTGATGCTGTAAGCAATGATGCTATAGCTATAGATAAAGTTTTAAAGAGCATGGGCTGCAAAACCGAGATATTTGCTGAAAATATAGATAAACGTCTGCCTTCGGGTACTGCACATCATATTAAAAATATGCCACGGTTCACTCCAAATGATGCAGTGCTGTATCATTTGTCAGTAGGTTCGGAACTTAATTTTGAATTTGCAAAGCTTAAGTCAAAAAAAGGTGTTATTTATCATAATATTACACCATCGTATTTTTTTCGTCCGTACAATGGCGATCTTACAGAACTTTTGGAGTATGGTAGAAAAGGTGCAGCTTTTTTAGCAGATAAAGTTGATTTTTGCATGGCGGATTCGCAGTACAACAAAGATGATCTTTTAGGTCTTGGCTATAAATGTGATATTTCTGTAAGACCTATACTAATACCATTTACAGATTATCGAAGCAGACCGGATTCTGATACACTAAGAAAATATGATAGTGATGATTATGTTAATTTTCTATTTGTCGGCAGAATCGCTCCGAATAAAAAACACGAAGATGTTATAAGAGCGTTTTATTGTTATCAGAAATACTGCAATCCTAAATCAAGGCTTATTTTTGTAGGCTCATGGCAGGGAACAGAGCTTTATTATAAGCGTCTTATGAGATATATAAAAGCCCTTGAACTTAAAGATGTTATATTTACAGGACACGTTTCGTTTACAGAGCTTATTGCATATTATCAGATCGCAGATGTATTTTTGTGTATGAGTGAACACGAGGGATTTTGTGTACCTTTAGTGGAAGCTATGTATTTTGGTGTGCCTATAATCGCATATAATGCCTGTGCTGTTCCTGATACACTTGGAGGAAGCGGTATTCTTCTTCATGATAAAGATCCGCTTGAGGCTGCAATGGCTGCGGACAGACTGCTTACAGACATCGTATTGAAACGTGAAATAGTGGCACAGCAACGAAGAAGACAACAGGATTTTGCATATAATAAGGTGAGAAATCAATTAGAAGAACAGCTAATAAATTTTTTAAAATAATAAAATAATAGACTAAATGTTTTAAAATATAGAAAGGATCTTAAGCTATGGCTAAAGCGGATTTAAAAAAGAAGAATCAATTTGTTATGCCGGCAACTGCTGAAGAAAAAAAGAAAGCACTTGAAAGTGCTATTGCACATATCACCAAGACCTACGGAAGCGGTTCAATTATGAGATTGGGTGAAAGCACCTGTATGTCAGTGGACGTTATACCTACAGGTTCAATGTCACTTGATATGGCATTAGGCGTGGGCGGTGTGCCGAAAGGTCGTATAGTGGAGCTTTATGGTCCTGAAAGTTCCGGCAAGACTACAGTCGCACTTCACATAATTGCAGAAGCTCAGAAGCAGGGCGGTGAAGCAGCATTTATTGATGTTGAACACGCTCTTGACCCAAAATATGCACGAGCTTTGGGTGTTGATATAGATAATTTGCTGGTATCACAGCCGGACAGCGGTGAACAAGCATTGGAAATTGCGGAGGCTCTTGTGCGTTCTGGTGCTATTGATGTTATAGTTATAGATTCAGTTGCAGCTATGACTACAAAAGCTGAAATTGACGGCGAGATGGGTGATTCTCACGTCGGAATGCTTGCAAGACTTATGTCACAGGCTATGAGAAAGCTTACAGCTGTTATTTCTAAATCAAATTGTGTGGCTGTATTTATTAACCAGATTCGTGAAAAAATCGGAGTCTTGTATGGAAATCCGGAAACAACACCGGGCGGACGAGCTTTGAAATTTTACGCTTCCGTTCGTATGGAAGTAAGAAAAGGTGAACCTATAAAAGATGGTTCTGATATAATCGGTGCAAGAACAAAGGTAAAGGTAGTAAAAAATAAGGTCGCACCTCCGTTTAAGAGCTGCGAGTTTGATATTATTTACGGTAAAGGCATTTCACGTTCAGCCGAAGTGCTTGATATGGCAATTGAACTTGATATTATAAATAAAAGCGGTTCTTGGTTTAGCTATAATGGAAATAAACTTGGTCAGGGCAGAGAAAATGTCAAGGAGATCCTTCTTGGAAATGCTGAAATGATGAAGGAAGTCGAAGAGAAGATCACAGCCAAGATGAAAGAAATGGCTGATGCTGAAAAATCTAAAGAAAAGAAGGACAAAGCTGACAAAAAGGACAGCAGCAAGGAACGTCTTGCAAAGGCTGCTGAAAATGCTGCAAAAGCAGCTGCCGGCGGAAGCAATGATGGCAGTGATGATGAATTTTATGATGATGAATTTACTCCGGTCAGCAGTAGTCCGGATATTGACAATGACGATTCATTCGATGAATTTACTCCGGTATAAGTTGGATTATGAAAATTTCATCATGTAAACCGCAGCATGGTTCTTATCTTGAACTTATTCTTGAAAGCGGACCGGTATATGAGATCCATAGAGATATTGCAATGATGTATGACCTTATGAATATTGAAGATATTTCCGAAGAAACTCTTGTTAAAATGCTTTTTGACAATGATGTTCGGAGAGCATATCACAGGGCATTATATTTGTTGGAAAGACAGAGTTACAGTTATCATATGTTGTTTTTAAAACTTAGCAATAACTATGATGATGATGTCTGCTATGAAGTAATGGATCGCCTTACAAAACTTGGAGTTATAAATGATTGGGAATATGCTGAAAATGCTGCCAGACGTGCCGCCGAAATAAAACTTTATGGACCACGCAGAATATGCCAGATATTATATCAGAAAGGCATACCTAAAACAGTTATTGATAAGACTGTTTCTGAATATGTAAGTGCTGAATATCAAACAGAACAAATTATACAGCTGCTTAATAAAAAGTATAGCAGAATGCTTGATGATAAAGAGGACAAGAAGAAAATCGAAAAGTGCAAGGCTGCACTGGTGCGTATGGGTTATGGATTCACTCCGATAGCTGCGGCGTTAAAACTTTATTTTGAAAACGAGAAATCCTGAGGATTTCTGTATAATTTATATTATAATATTACAATTGAAAGAGGTATGAAATATGCTGTCAAACAAAGAAAAAAGCATGGACAAAATTGTTGAGCTTTGTAAGTCAAGAGGTTTCGTTTACGCCGGCTCTGAAATTTACGGCGGACTTGCCAACACATGGGATTACGGTCCGCTTGGTGTTGAACTGAAGAACAATATAAAGGACGCATGGCGTAAGAAATTTGTTCAGGAATGTCCTTATAATGTAGGGCTTGACAGTGCTATTCTTATGAATCCTGAAACATGGGTAGCATCCGGACATTTGGGCGGATTCTCTGATCCTCTTATGGACTGCAAGAGCTGTAAGACACGTCACAGAGCTGATAATCTCATTGAAGATTTTGATGGTACTAATCCTGCCGGCTGGAGCAATCAGGAAATGATGGATTATATTCGTGAAAAGGGAATTACTTGCCCAAACTGCGGCAAGTGTGATTTTACTGATATAAGACAGTTCAATCTTATGTTCAAGACTTTCCAAGGTGTTACAGAGGATTCTAAATCTGAACTTTACCTGCGTCCTGAAACTGCCCAGGGAATATTTGTAAACTTTGCAAATATTCAGCGTACTACAAGAAGAAAAGTTCCTTTTGGAGTAGCACAGGTAGGTAAGTCTTTCCGTAATGAGATAACACCGGGCAACTTTATTTTCCGTGTGCGTGAATTTGAGCAGATGGAGCTGGAATTTTTCTGTAAGCCGGGAACTGACCTTGAGTGGTTCCAGTATTGGAGAAGCTACTGCAAGAGCTTCCTGACGAATCTTGGCATTAAGGAAGAGAATTTAAGACTTCGTGATCATGATAAGGAAGAGCTTTGTTTCTATTCAAAGGCAACAACAGACTTTGAGTATCTGTTCCCATTTGGTTGGGGTGAGCTTTGGGGTATTGCTGACAGAACAGATTATGATTTGACTCAGCATCAGAATCACAGCGGCAAGTCACTGGAATATTTTGATCCTGAGGATAATACAAAGTATATTCCTTATGTAATTGAGCCGTCACTTGGTGTTGAGCGTTTGTTCCTATCAATTGTTACAGAAGCTTATGACGAAGAAGTTATTGATGCTGAAAAGAATGATGTAAGAACAGTTATGCATCTTCATCCTGCTCTTGCACCATATAAGTGTGCAGTTCTGCCTCTTTCAAAGAAGCTTAGCACACAGGCTATGGAAGTATTCCAGGAGCTGTCAAAATATTTCTCTGTTGATTTTGATGAAACAGGTTCTATTGGTAAGCGTTATCGCAGACAGGATGAAATTGGTACACCATTCTGTATTACTTATGACTTTGACACATTGGAAAAAGACCAGTGTGTAACAGTACGTGATCGTGACACAATGCAGCAGGTAAGAATGCCGATTACAGAATTGGT
The DNA here is from genome assembly GCA_937907215.1 of uncultured Ruminococcus sp. Classification (GTDB taxonomy): domain Bacteria; phylum Bacillota; class Clostridia; order Oscillospirales; family Ruminococcaceae; genus Ruminococcus_C. The sequence goes on along the minus strand of CALESG010000051.1, from coordinate 318 downwards.
AGATTATCTGCGTGAGAAAGTAATGCTTTAATTTTAAGTAGAAGAAAAAAGGAACTGGATCAATAGTTTTTTGATCTGGCAATTTTTCAAAAATGCCGGTCGCCGTCCGCAGACGGCGAAACGGTTCGGCACTAAAAAAGGTTCTTGCGATAAAAACAGAACAAAAAGCAAAAACAAAATTTCGCACAATAACAAGGCTTTCTGTCAAAGTAAGGTAAACGACAGAAAGCCTTGCTTTAATTTTAAGTAAAAGAAAAAAAGAAACTAAATCAATAAAAGTTTTTTGATCCAGCAATTTTTCAAAAATGCTGGTCGCCG
>CALESG010000050.1 GCA_937907215.1 uncultured Ruminococcus sp. | reverse complement strand
GTTCCAAGCATTCTTATAAGTCCAGAAAATACAGGATTTTTAAACAATGGTTCTTTTGCAATAAATCCAAGCGGCTTATGTTTTGCAAGTCCTATTAGTACCGGGTCAAGATAGCTGCGGTGGTTTGAAGCAAATATACAAGAAGTGTCCTTTGGTATATTTTCTCTGCCTTCAAAATGTATGCTATATACCGGGAACAAGAATATTCTTACTAATATACCCACAAGTTTATAAAGAAAATTTGTAATATGATATTTCATAAAACACTCCTTTAATCATCAATTTCCAACTTCGTTTTTATAACAGATATAATTTCTTCACAAACTTCATGAAATCCCATATAAGTAGTATCAACAGTATATGCATCATCTGCCTTACGCAGAGGTGCTACAGCACGATGTGAATCATTGTAATCACGCTTTATTATATCTTCACGAATCTCTTCATATGACGGACATTCTGATTTTTCTTTAAGTTCTATATATCGACGGCTTGCACGTTCATCAACAGAGGCTGTAAGAAATATTTTAAGATCTGCATCCGGCAGCACAACTGTACCAATATCACGTCCGTCCATTATTACATCATTTTCACGTGCTATTTTTTTCTGTAAGTCAAATAAATACTTTCTAACCTCTGGAATAGCAGAAACTCTAGACGCACCCATAGATATTTCCGGCGTTCTAATATCGTCTGTAACATCTTCATCATTAAGCATTATTCTTTGTGTACCGCTTATGAAATTAAGCTCAATGTTAATATCATCAAGAGCTTCTATAAGTTCTTTTTCACTTTTAATGTCATTATCACAAGCATAAAGTGCAACTGTACGATAAAGAGCCCCAGTATCTACATAAATAAATCCAAGCTCAGAAGAAACTTCTCTTGCAACGCTGCTTTTACCTGCACCGGCAGGTCCGTCAATGGCAATGTTTATTGTTTTCATATACTTCTCCTTTTAATTAAATATAATTTAATATAAATATAATTAGTTTTTATAAACCGCTTGTGTCATAGCAATGCCTGCACAATATGCAGTTGAAAATGCTATTTGCAAATTAAATCCACCTGTAAAACCATCAGCATCGATCACTTCACCGGCAAAATACAAACATGGCATAATTTTTGATTCCATAGTTTTTGCATTTATTTCTTTTACAGATACACCGCCACGTGTTATGATAGCTTCGGAAACAGGTCTTGTCCCTGTTATATGAAGTACTGTTTTTTTAAGCTGAGATGTTATCAAGCTTCTCTGCTGCTTTGTAAGCTCACAAACCCTTAGATTCGGCGAAAGTCCGCACAAACTGCATACAGAGGATATTAACTGACCCGGCAAAAGTTTTCGCATAAGCTGTCCAAGCACTGCATTTGGCATATTTGATATTTCACGAAGTATCCTGCTGTCAAGCTGCTGCTGTGACAATGCCGGCTTTAGATCTATTTCAGCTGTATATTTATCAGATTCAAATGGCTGATTTAAAACGGCACTGGCACTTAGTGTAAGCGGCCCTGATATACCATAATTCATTATAGTTATCTCACCCTGCTCGTCAAATCTGCATTTTTTATTTTTCTCAATTATTCTAAGCCGGATGTTTTTAAGTGTAAGTCCGGCAGAATCGGCACACCACTCTTCGCTCACTTCCAAAGGAATAAGAGAAGGCATTGGGCTTTCTATAGTATGACCTGCTGAACTTGCAAATTCATATCCATCACCTGTAGAGCCTGTTATAGGATAAGATTTTCCTCCTGTAGCTATTAAAACATCTTTAGCCTTGAATATTTTTCCATCTGATGTTACAGCACCGCTGCAACGCCCGTCTTCAAAAATAAGCTTTTTTACATTTCCTCTAACAACCGGAACACCGGCTCGCCTAAGTTCACGTTTTAATGCTTCTGTTATATCAGAGGCTTTATCACTCACCGGAAACACACGGTTTCCACGTTCTGTCTTTAATGGCACACCTATAGACTCGAAATAATCCATCACATTCTGAGGAGAACATTTTGAAAATGCACTGTATAAAAACTTTCCTCCGTGTGGAATTTTAGCTATAAGAGTATCTCTGTCACAGTTATTTGTAAGGTTGCACCTGCCTTTGCCTGTTATTCGAAGCTTCCGCCCTATGTATTCATTCTTTTCGATTATAATGCAGCTTCCGCCGCATTGTGCAATAGTCAAAGCCGCAAAAACTCCTGCTGCACCTCCGCCTATTATTAAATGGTCTGTTTCCATATGATCCTCTCTTTTATAATTTTAACTATGCCTTTCTCTTTTTAATCAGCATTTTTGTACGCATAAATAATGCTTTTCTCCTTCTTGCTGTTTCATCAGGGTCAAATATATATTCTCCGTTTTCAAATTTTAAAACAGCTCCTTCTTTTGCATCTTCAGGAATGCTTCCTCTATCAACGCACAAGCCGGAACCATCCTCGTCTGAAATTAAAACAACAAAATTTTCTTCAAAGCGATCTATACTATAAAACATAATTTAACTGCCCTTTACTGTCCATGCAAGATTCGTTCCATCTGTAGTGCAAGTTATAGTACCATCAAGATCTGTACGATATATCTTATCAGCATATTCCCCAAATCGTTTAATTGATTCCTTATGAGGATGACCATATTTATTTCCGGTACCACATGAAATCACAACATACTGCGGATTCAATAAATCAAGCAGTTCTTTCGATGAAGATGTATTGCTTCCGTGATGTCCTGCCTTTAAAACAGTTGCACTCAAACCATGCAAATAACCTGAATTCAGCATATCCTTTTCTTCCGACTTTTCCATATCACCTGTAAAGAAAAATGATGTCTTGCCGCAGTCAAGATATGCACATACCGAATAATCATTTAGCGAACTGTAATTCTTATCCTCAACCGGCGGATAAAGTGTTATCATACCACTGCCTATATCTATAGTCATTTTATATTCAGCAAATGTTACATCAGCATTATTCGCCTCTGCTCCATCTAAAAACTTTTCATATACAACTGTAGTAGGAATATCTTCCTCTGGTATATCAGGAATAATTACCTCACTTACTGAAAGATCATCATAATCCGCTGCATAATTTAAAACATCAACCAATCCTCCTATATGGTCAGAATGCGGATGAGTAGCTATTATGTAGTCAATTTTTTCAACGCCAAGCTCTTTTATATCTGCAAGCACAACGTCACCTTGATCACGTTCTCCGCCATCTATCAATACGTTTTTATCCGAACCGCATATAAGAATGCTGTCACCCTGTCCTACATCTAAGAAATGAACATTTGTAATGCTGCCTTCACCTGAACTTACGCTGTCTTTTTTTGTATGTTCAATCCCGGGCAGACCGTCCATATCAATATAACAACCGGACGCACGATACATAAACGCTACAGCTAAAACAACTAAAGTTCCTATGGTCATTACTTTGGCTTCTGATAATTGTTTTTTCTTTTTGGCAGTTTGCTTTGAACTTGACTTGCCTTTTTTTGACGAGGAACCGCTCTTGCGTTTTGTTTGTGCCATGTACTGCTTTCTCCTTTTCTTTTAGAATTTATGCTTCCTTTTTGGGAATTGTTCTTTTTATTATTATTATCAGCGGCAACAAGACAGCCTTTGCCGATGCCTATAAGATCATACCTGCCCGCACGCTTAAGTGCTTCCAAGACAAGTTCACGATTTTGGGGAAGATAATACTGCAAAAGTGCTCTCTGCATTGCCTTATCTTTTGATGTTTTTGGAACATAAACCTTCTCCATTGTATAAGGATCAAGCTCTGTATAATACATACAAGTGGAGATAGTTCCGGGTGTAGGATAAAAATCCTGAACTTGTTCGGGATGAATATTATTATCACGCAGATAAAGTGCAAGCTTTATAGCTTCCTGAAGAGTGCTTCCCGGATGTGACGACATTAAATACGGAACAAGATACTGTTCCTTGCCTATGCTCTTTGTTATCTCATAAAAACGCTTCTGAAAACGATTATATGTTTCTATATGCGGTTTACCCATTTTGTCAAGAACAACATTGCTGCAATGCTCCGGTGCAACTTTAAGCTGACCGCTTACGTGTTCCTTTACAAGCTCCTTAAAAAAGCTTTCATCTTTGTCTTCCAATAAATAATCAAATCTTATACCGCTTCTTATAAATACACGCTTTACCTTTGGCAGACTTCGCAACTTTCGCAGCATATCAAGATATTCTTTATGATCTGCTTTCAATGCCGGACATGGTGTAGGTGCCAGACACTTTTTGCCTTTGCACATACCAGCTTTCAGCTGTTTCTCACATGACGGATGACGGAAATTTGCAGTAGGTCCTCCAACATCATGTATATATCCCTTAAAGTTCTCCATTTCTGTAATTTTCTTTGCTTCTTCTAAAACAGATTCTTCGCTTCGGCAGGTAACACGTCTTCCCTGATGCAAAGCGATAGAACAAAAATTACAATATCCAAAACAGCCTCTGTTATGTGCAATGGAAAACTGTACTTCCTCAATTCCCGGAACGCCTCCGTCTTTATCATACATAGGATGTACTTTTCTTGTAAACGGCAATCTGTATACCGCATCAAGCTCTTCCTGTGAAAGAGAATATGCCGGCGGATTCTGTACAAGCATTTTATCTCCATGACGCTGAATAACTGTTTTTCCATAAACCTCGTCCTGTTGATCATATTGCTGACGTGTAGCCTTGGCATAAGCTTTTTTATCACTGCAAACCTGAACATAATCCGGACACTGAACAGCTCCATATGGTGTATCCGATGGCTTACAAATATAGCAAGTTCCACGAATGTCACAAATATCCGATATAGATTCACCTGAGCCAAGTCTTTGGCAAAGTTCCGTTATCTGATGTTCACCCATACCATACATCAAAAGATCTGCTTCGCTGTCAACAAGAATAGACTGACGTACATCATCGTCCCAATAGTCATAATGTGCAAAACGTCTTAGTGATGCTTCAAGTCCTCCAATAGCAATTGCAGCATCTGGATAAGCTTCACGTATTTTTCTGCAATATGTGATTACAGCTCTGTCAGGACGCTTCCCTGCTTTTCCACCGGGAGAGTACATATCGTTGCTGCGTTTTCTTTTTGCCGCTGTGTAATGTGCAACCATAGAATCTATATTGCCGCCGGTTACAAGAAATGCCAATTTTGGTTTGCCAAAACGCATAAAGTCTTTTGTACTATGCCAGTCCGGCTGAGAAATAATACATATACTGTATCCAAGAGATTCTATCAAACGTGATACTATTGCTGCACCAAAACTCGGGTGATCAACATAAGCATCACCTATTACATATACAAAATCAGGCTTATCTATTCCTCTGTTTTTCATTTCTTCATATGTTACAGGAAGAAAACTATCCATAGGTACATATACTCCTATCTAATCTTTTTATCTGGCACTTCGATTTTTTCGTTCCGCAAGCTGCTGTGGAGTCATAAGCACACGGCGTGGCTTAGCTCCTTCATATGGACCGATTATACCCATATTTTCAAGTTCGTCCATAATACGTGCAGCTCTTGCATATCCTATTTTAAGACGTCTTTGCAGTGATGATGTTGATGCCTGTCCTGCCTGAACAATATATTCTATTGCCTGTTCGATTAAAGCGTCATCATTGCCCGATTCACTGCTTGTATCACCGTTTTGAGCTGCCTTATCCGCCTTTGTAACAGGAATATTATGCTCAACTTCTTCAATAATGCTTTCATCATAACTGCTTTGCGATTGATTCTTTATAAACTCTACAACTCTTTCAATTTCAGCAGTAGATGTATAACAGCCTTGTACACGCAAAGGCTTTGGCATACTATTTGGCAAATAAAGCATATCACCATGACCCAAAAGCTTTTCAGCACCACCTGTGTCAAGAATAGTACGTGAATCGATTTGTGACATAACAGAAAGTGCTATACGGCTTGGAATATTAGCTTTTATAAGACCTGTTATAATATCTGTTGTAGGTCTTTGTGTAGCAATAATAAGATGCATACCTGCGGCACGTGCCATTTGAGCCAAACGACATATTGCGTCCTCGACTTCCTTTGA
>CALESG010000049.1 GCA_937907215.1 uncultured Ruminococcus sp. | reverse complement strand
TTCACGTTCCAGAACTTCGATTTTCTGTTGCTTTACGAGGAATTTCCACATTATTCCGTACCTCCGCTATTGTCTGATTTGTTGCCGTAAGTGTCGTTCAGAAACTGCTCCCATCCGTTTTCATCATCAGTATATTCTCCGACGCCGCAGGCTGAGGAAAACCTGAGAACCGCTGTTGCGTCAGATGTCGAAACCTAACCGTCACCGTCTGCATCCGGATAATTGGTACATCTTGATTCCGTTGCAACGCCATAGCTGTCGAACCAGTAACGCTTGCCATCAATGGTGCGATGCTGATTGACAAGCTTGCCCTCAGACAGCGTGATGTAATACGGATTTCCAGCCCATTCCACCCAGCCGAGGCGGATATTTCCGGTCTGCGGATCGTAGTAATATCGCTTTCCGAAAACTGTCCGAAAACCCGTCTGAAGTACGCCGTTAGGAGCGAATTGATAAGGAATGCCATCAATTTTAATCTCTCCGGTGACGTTGTTTCCATCAGAATCTTGATAAAAAAATCTGCTCTCATCGTTTTTCTTGAATAAAACTCTGTCCGCTGTGTTGAACGTATAATGCTGTAATTCCTTAACGGCATCAGAGAGCGAGCCGTCCCTCAGTCCACTTAAATCCTGTCGAATCTGAATTCGTCAGGCATTTCCGACACCTTGCACTTGCCAAGAATGCACCTGACATAGCCGCATTTGCTTGTATTTTCACAGTAATCCGTGATATTTGACTGCTTGATTTCGGTCACTCCTGCATTCAGACGAATTGCCGCAAGAGTGAGATAAGTTCTCGTCTGAGAATTGGTGAATGATGGAATCGCAGGCGAGGTTGCCGCCGTTCCTACCTTTACTTCAATGTCACATTTTCGCACTGCATCGCTTGTGTCGCAGTAAATTCCGATGATGAGATACTTGCTCATAGATTCGTCCACATATCGGGATAAATCCAGCGTGTAGGCAGAGTCATTTATGAAATAGTGACCGCCTATCCAAGCCTTGCCCGTGCCGATTGTCACCGACAGATCACCGTTTGCTGTGACAGAAAAACAATCACCGTAAGTGTCTAGAATTCCGTTGCAGATAAGCCTTGAAAGATAGCTTGTAAAATCCTCCGCTGTGTATGTTCTGTCCAGGCCTCTGGAGTCAAAAAATCCGTATGAAAATGCCATAAAAACCACCTCAAATTTTAAAAGTAGGAGTTAAACCTCTGCCGTTCTGATCGAAACTTTCTACCATACCCACAAGCTGAATTTTTGACTGCGATAAGCCAAATCGCTCATGCTGAACGGTAACATAATCGCCGACAAAATAATCCTTGTTGTATTGATACTGCCGCCCGTCAACCGCAATGGTAGACTCACTTGTTTCGGTTATTGGAATCAAATTTTCCGCACCTTTTTCCTGTAATAATTCCAGATATTCTTCATCTGAGATCTGCACCGTTTTGCCATTATTCTGCGTTTCCTGCTGAATATCCTTTGCATCAACATAGAACTCAAAACGGTCAAGATTCTGCGGTTCATTGTCGTGAAAAAATATGGTTCTTTTTCTCGCATCACCCTCACCGCAGCCGAGAATATATGCCGTATTGGTATGACCTGAACTGTCCGCAGAGTAGGAAAAATTCAGCAAGTTGTTGTAGGAATCCGAGAACACAAGATGCGGATTTTCTTCCTGCAAAATGCTGCGATTAACGCCCTCTGAAAGTTCAAAAAGCATTTTGTACTGACCGCTGTTTACCATCGTTTCCTGCAATCGGATATTTGCCGTACCGCCAACTAACTCACAGATTTTGTAGATCCATTCCATGAGGTTTGCATAGCTGACTTGAAGTCTTGCGGTCTGCTCCCAGCAAGTACCGGAAATTGTGCCTATCTGTAATCCCGGAATAAGCCGTGAACCGTTTACCAGGCAGTTCTGACGGACGGCTTTTTGCAGCATTTCTCCATAGCTTGTCTTGTTTGTGAATGACAGCGTTGGATAGATGATTCTTCTACTCAAAAGCGACATCAAGAATCTTCCCATGACGGTTAAATAATCACCGTTTTCTGCGTCTGTTTCCAGTGCAACAGATTCAATGATTCCAAAGTGCGTTTTATCATCATCTCTGCCAATAATCTTGCCGATTTGGAAAATAGCCAAATTGCGTGGATTTGCAGCAATATAGATTTCAAACTGTCCGCACTGGTAATATTCTATGTCCCACAGCAAGCTTGAAAAGCTGTCGCAGATTGCCTTTAAAGTGATAGAAATCTCGCTGCCGTTTGCCTGCATATCATAAACTTCAATTTGCATTTTAAACTCCTAAATAAGCGTCCGTATGAATCAGAGTCACACGGAGATTTTTCATATTCCGTACAGCAGTCAGATGAAAGGTATTCACACCCTGCGACAAATTCAGCCATGTCGAGCCTGACACAAGACGGTTGATGATATTGTAATCCACACCGTTCCGAGTCAGCGTGACCGTTTTATTGCCTGTTTTCGTGGTGATCGTTATGACATCGCCTTTTAGAAGTTCACCCTTGATTTGCAGATATTCACCAGTATCGGCATTGTAAATCGTTGGAGTCATAGCATCACCGACAGCTTCAATCCGAATTGTAAATCCGGTCACATCGCCGTGATTTTCAATGGAAATGTTATCGGTTCTGCTGTAGGTCCCAAGCACAAAAGGCTTGTCATCATCAGGAAAAGGAAAGTGAAATGCTCCTGTGATCTGCGAATAATAGGCATAAATAGCCGAAGTGCTGTACCAGTAAATATCGGGACAAATGATTGAAATTTGACCGCTTGTAAGATTAGAAAAATTGCTGACGGTGCAGGTTTCCACATAGCCCTCGGTGTACACATCAATGTTAGCTGTGCGGTAATATATTTTGATATATCGGGAAGGCTTGACCACACGATATAGTGCATGACGGCGGTTCTCAATTCCAACACCTCGCATCTGAAAGGAAATCACAAGGTTACGCTTTTCGATGAAAGCATTGTTCAGATAACTGCCGTCCATGCCTGCGTAGGTAGAGGTGCTGATTGTTCCGGCAGGAGGGTACAAGCCGTCAATTTCGGAGGTCATGTACTGGTTGGTGGTGGTTGTCATATTGATTTGCTCGCCGGTTTCGTTTTCTAAAATTAGGGTGAATCGCATGACTATGAACCTCCTTTCTGCGAATTGACTTTTTAATGTGTGTATGGTATACTTGTTTTAAGAAAAATGAATTTATAGGGAAATATT
>CALESG010000048.1 GCA_937907215.1 uncultured Ruminococcus sp. | reverse complement strand
ACCCCCGGCTTTGCCGGGGGATGTTTATTTGCCCGCTGGTCTGGTTGGCGGTTACGATAATACTTGCATATATTGCAAGTATATGCAACGAAACATCAAAACAGCAAAGAAACGGAAATCTAAAAAAGTTGCATTGTATTAAAGATTAGGTTCTTTGCCAAAATTTAGAATTCTAACAGTAGAATTCAAGAGAAAAAACCACGTAATTTCGGACTTTTTCGAGATTGCGTGGTTTTCTTTTTATTATCAAAAACAATCAACTTGAGTTACTTTCAAAGAAGCATCAAATCCGTTTCCGTTATATTTCCGTTATCATTATGAAAAGACACAGAGAACTGTAGTAAGATATGAACTGGTTGAATATAAACAGAAGAAAATAAACCTTGGTTGTTGTTGCAATATTGAGATATGCTCAGTCTTCTGTAAACAGTAGAAATATTTACATCATCTCTATTTTTATTATTAATCCAGTATTGAGCAGGCACTTGCATATCTTAATAATAAAAATAAACTATTGCCAAGTCATGATATACAATTTGAGATATTATCATATAAAGACTATACGGTATTTTTTTGATAATCTCAAAACGCTATCCGTAATTTTTTTACGGATAGCGTTGACTTAATAGCTTCAACGTGGTATAATGGAATCAGTAAGATAGGGAGGTAATGCGAATGCTGAAATTATTTAAAGTGTCCGGCTTTAAAAACTTTCGTAATACATTGACGATTGATTTTTCTGATGTGCATGACTATAAATTTAACACAGGCTGTGTGTCAAATGGTCTTTTGAGTAAGATGATTGTTTATGGAAGAAATTCTGTTGGTAAGACCAATCTTGGACTTGCTATATTTGATATTGTTTCTCATCTGACAGAAAAGAATGTCACTCCTGATTTGTATAACTATTATCTGAATGTAGAAAATGAAACAAAGCGTGCATTCTTTTTCTATGTGTTCCAGTTCGATCAGGATATTATCAAGTATGGTTATGAGAAGAATGAGAAAAGACAGTTGCTTTCAGAATCATTATGGATTAACGATTCTCTGATTTTTTCTTATGATACTCTTAAAAATCAGAATGACTTTTCTGGAATCAAAGTAATATCTCCTACACTTAATCAAAACTTTGAGGGTGTTGAGTCTGTTCTGAAATATATGGTGAATAATACTGCTTTGTCTGATTCGCATCCACTGAAGAAGATGATAAAATATGTTTCAACTATGCTATGGTTCCGTACCCTTGATGAAAACCGCTATATTGGTTACAAAAATAAAAGTACGGATTATCTGGATTTTATTTTTGATGATGCTGTATTACAGGAGTTTCAAGATTTTTTGCACCGATCGGGTGTAGAGGAAAACTTGATTGTAAAAACAGATGCAGACGGTGTGAAACGTCTGTACTTCGATACAAAAACACCACTTCCATTTTTAAAAACGGCTTCCAGTGGTACAAAGGCATTGTATACCTTTTTCTATTGGTATAAGACTGCGTCTGATGTATCATTTTTGTTCATGGATGAATTTGATGCGTATTATCACTATGAACTTGCAGAGAGTATTGTGCTGCTTCTTGAAAAAATGCCACACACACAGGTGATGATGACATCACATAATACAAATTTACTATCCAATCGAATTATGAGACCAGACTGCTATTTTATTCTGACAAAGGAGAAAATAACAGCTTTGGTAAACGCAACTGATCGTGAGCTGAGAGAAGGACACAATCTGGAAAAGCTCTATATGAGTGGTGAATTCGATGGATAGAAAGCAAGCAAAGATTCTAATGCTGGTAGAGGGTGCGAAAACAGATGTAAAGCTGATGAAACATTTGCTGAACATATATGGTATCAGTGAACATCATGAGATTGTTTCTTACTGCACAAATATATACACGCTTTATCAAGAGATGTTCCATGAAAAAGATCCGGATTCAATGGATTTGCAGCAGGTATTAATCGCAAGAGAAACTGATGAAGAGAAAAAATCAATACTTGCTGAAAAATATTCGGATATTCTGCTGATATTTGATCTGGATCCGCAGGATGGAAGTTTTTCATCGGATAAGATTTTGGAAATGCAGAACTATTTTGTTGAATCTTCTGATATGGGAAAGCTCTATCTGAACTATCCGATGGTGGAAGCTTTCTACCATTTGAAGAATATTCCTGATGATGAGTATTATGATAGGGAAGCTACTATGCAGGAGTTGATAGCGCATAAATATAAGAGCCGAGTAAACAGTGAAAATCGTAATCATGATTATGGAAAATTTGCTTTAACCAGAGAGGAATGCAGCATTGTGATACAGCAGAATCTGGAAAAAGGAAGAAAGTTGATTGGGCATACAGAGGATATTATGCCAGATTTGTTGGAGATACTGAATTGTCAACTCAATAATTTGGATGTGTACAATGCTGTTTATGTTCTGTGCACTTGTGCATATTATATAGCTGATTATAATTCGAATTTGTTATTATAAAGATATACGAAAAACTGTAGTAAGATATGAACCAATTGGGCAGAAACAGAATAAAAAATAAGGCTCTGTGTTGTTGCAGAGCCTTTATTTTTTGTAAGGATTCCTAAAAACATTATTCTTTTTCCTCATACAGCTTTTTCGCCGGATTTAGTTTCTCTTCCAGGATATCAGAAGCAATTTCATCAGCAGACTGAATTGCATGAACATAAACTTTAGTTGTGGTTGCAATACTGGAATGCCCTAATCTTCTGGAAACAGTAGGAATATTCACACCACCGGCAATCAGAAGAGAAGCGTGCGTATGTCTTAATGAATGCGGTGAAAAATGAGGCAGATGATTCTTTTCAACAAACTTCTTTGTCCAGTCAGTCAGACTGTCAGGATGCATAGGAGTAGAATCATCTTTGATGAATAACCTGTCGTTATGAATGTATTTCTTTGTGCCGTCAACCAGTGTAATTTCAATAGTGTCATGCCAGCTGTCTTGCATATTGCTGCGAAGATTCAGCCAGTAAGCACGGTATTCTTTCAGTACATCAAATACATTTTTAGTAAGTTTAATCGTACGCTCTGATGTATCTGTTTTCGGACATTTGGTGATAATGCCAAGTCCCGGAACGTATTGACTGGTATTATGAATATGAATTACATGATGCTCAAAATCAATATCATACCATTCCAGCCCCATCAATTCGCCACGGCGCATTCCACTGAAAATCAATAAGTATAATGCAGTTTTCCATTTAATTGGTTCCTGATTTAGCAGTTCCAGTACTTGTATTACCTGTTGGTCATCCAGAAAAGCCGCCTCTTTGTGTTCCAGTTTCGGAGCTTTCGTATAATTTTTGTCTGCAACATTATAGGGAACAAGTCTGTCACGGGTAGCCTGTGCCAAAATGGAGCTAATCAGGCGATGATGGTGCAGAATAGTTTTGCTGGATAGTCCCGAACCCTCAGAATGAATATAAAATAGCTGCTTTACCGGAATATGTAATGTTGCGGCAATCTTTTCTGCGGATGTGATACTGATTTGTTTGCCTCTGCAAGCAGCAGAAATGGTAGTGGAAGAGAGTTCGCATTGTTTTGCGAATTCTTCTCTTGTTAGTTTCTTTTTCTTAAGAATCACATTTAATTCTTTAGAAGTGGCATAACTGCCGACTTGTTTGATGCCCTTTTCTCTCAAATTGTTATAGAATTCCTGCAAATGATGAGATTGCAGTTTTATCAGCTTGATATGACCAATAGCAGCATTGATATTTTTGAGCAGAGATTTGTAACGTTCATAGGTTTTTGGAGCAAGCTGAGGAGGTCTGTTGTTTTCCAGCCAGACTTCAGCATAGTCCTGAAATCGGGTATTTGGATCAAAGTAACTGCCGCACTTAACGGACTGTTCAAATAAAACAATTTGTCTTTGCAGTTCTTTCTCAATCTGACGTTCCGTCATTTTTTCATCGGGTTTCCACGTCATGGAACGCTCAATTTGTTTTCCGCTGCTGTCATAACCATCGAAACAGCGGATGTAATAGGTGACTTTACCGCTTTTTGCGGTATGCTTTTTTACAGTTGCCATTAAAATTTTCTCCTTTTTTGACGTAGGACATTTGTAAGTCCCTCAATTTTTAAACTTATGCTGATATTTTTCGTATCCCTGAAATTGTTTTTTCAGGTGAAAGCTTGTTGGTATCCAGGTAATTCATAAGTCCTTCCCAGTTGATAAGTATGCTCTGACCACACTTTACACATGGAATAGCACCGCTGTTCGCCAGCTCTCTTATGAAATTACGGCTTATGCCAATGTTATGCTCTTTACAAAGTTTTGTTGTTTCGTTGATAGTATTCATCTTTTTCATAACAATCATCCTTTCACAGTTATAATATATAATCAATTTTAAGAGATATCGCAGACTCTTATGTATAAGATGCTTCTGGTGGAAAACGTGAGTGTTTGAAGCTAATATTATTTATCATAGTGATTCCTTCTTTTCTGTTTTGTTTTATATTATCAGTATATCACGTATGCCTGAATCTGTCGGGACGAAATGACATTAAAAATTTGATGGTTTACAATTAGTGTGAAAAGTGAACTTTAAGAAACTTGAAACATATGCATTTTTGTGATATAATTTATATTCAAAGAGTTAGCTCTAAAAATTCAAGAATTGGAGTAAGCAAAGTATGACTATTGAAAAGCAATTCTTAAATGCAGGGGAAGAAACAAAATTATTTTTTGAAATGGACGAAAAATTTGATAATTTACGATTCGTAAAATTATCAGATGATAAAGATTGTGCAGAAAACGATAGCAGGACTACAACGATACGAACATTATGTGAAGATGAATTGTTTATTTCCATAAATAGCCTGGCAGAATATTATGATAAAAAATATGAGGATGCAGAAAGATTTTTTAGAGATAAGAGAAGACTTTCCTATGAAAAAGGGCAAAATAGTTCTGAAGAAACAGACTATCTTTATGGGTATAAAGAATATGGTATATATAAAGAATTAAGAGAACAACTAAAGTTTGACCTTAAACTGAAGGAGACGGATTCTAAACAAGAAAGATTTGATAAGCTAAAACTCCTGAAGCTGATTTGTGTAACAGAAAAGCTTGGAGTATATCCCAACGGCGCTCTTAATGAGGAAGAATTCTCGCCGAATAATAAAATTCCTCTTATAGATATCATGTGCGAGCCGATACTTAAGAATGTATATAATGATTATGCTGATGATTCTCTGTACAGAGATGAATTCGAAATGGTGATTAATAAGGTGAGAAGTCAGATGGAGAATGCCGATGCAATAGAGAATGAGCTTTATAGGATTCATGATCAGTGGAAAAAAATACTTGTTTCTACCAGTTATGATTTAACTTTTACCCCTCAATCCGGAGTATGTAAAGAAGAATCGGTTAGAAAAACGATGAAATATATAAGAAGTGTTCCGATAGACGCTTATGAATTGCTTGATGTACAAAAATTTGAAAAGTCCAGTGTTATTGAAAAGTTTTTCATAATGCTTATTACAGCAAAAATAAAGGCGAAAATCAGAGATTATTGCAGACTTGTATTTACTAAAAAAGAAAAGAGCAGAAAAGAAGAAAATAGGATACAAGAAAATCTTGAAAACTTTTTTAGTGATGACAAGCCAAGTGAAAAACTTAAAAAAGAGTTTGTATATCATAAATTCTACAATAACGAAGTTACAAGTTTTGAGTTTGATGCGATAATCATGGATAACAAAAAATCGCTTGATAATTCTGATAAAATGAATGCCTGGAAATTGATTTTGTTGAAAGAAAATCCAAAAATAGAGGATGTTAGCAGCATTTATGAAAAGGCAATCAAATTTGCTCGTAACTATATGGATTATGTAGCGAGATATTGGGCAAGTCATAATCCCAAAAAGGTGATTGGCAAGGTCTTTAAAATGTCAATAGGCGAGTGGTGTATCGTATTCCGGGAACTTTTGTGTATATATCTAAATGCGGAGAGTTTTAATACTACGAATCAAAAGGGCGAATCAGTAGAAAGAACTCTGATGGCTGTAGTGAAAAGTCTTAATCCGAATAAAACTAAGAAGAACCAAAATCAGAATAAACAATCGGAGAAAAGGCATGAAAGAGAAAACAAGCAGGAAGCACATTCAAATATGGCTCTTTTGAAACGTCTTAATAACAGAATGCTGCTGATATTCAGTTCGCCGGAAGCAGCTGAATATCAGTTTGAAATTGAAAAGCATATCCTTAGAATTGAAGAGAAAGTTTTATCATACAGAACTATGGAGGATATTCGCTGTGCCAATAGAATCATGAGTTTTGTTGCGGCTATTTATTCTGAGGGTGAAGAGTATATTGATATGGAATATTTATATTTAACAAAGGAACTTGGAAAATATGGCTATACAATGGAGTTTGCAAATGATAAGGTGAAGCATGATTTTATCAGTACTATTTTACGTGACAGAGAGTATATTGGTACGCAGCAGGATAATGAATTTTATCAATGTGGAGAAGAATTGGTTGATTTGTTATCTCGTGAAGAATGGAACGATTGCGGTGATCCGAAAATTATATGTCAAAAGATTTGTGAAAATAAAGAAATACTTGATATTGTTGAAAAGCAAAGGGAAATTCACAAAATAGAATCAGCAGAAGATAAAATCATAAAACGTATGAAAAAGCATTTAATTAAAAGAAACCCTAAAAAAGAGACACGACAAATAAAACATAATGCTTCCATGAAGATATACTTTTTAAAAAGAATGGCTTATGAATTTGGATTTACATATATCGTGAATGGTAAGAAGAAACAAATCACAATCATGAAATGTGCTTTTGACAACGAAATTCAGAAAATACTTGACCTTTTAAATATCAAGTGAAAAAATCCCTGAGAGCGATTCTCAGGGATTTTTGGCTATCCAGGATTATAGATGTTCAAATGGTGTATCAAAGTCACAGATAGGTGCTTTATGGACAATTCCCATATAGCAGCTCTGAGGATTGCTTTGGGAATTTTTGCGCATTCTTGCCGGCGTTAAGTTAGTGAATGCTTTCAGTTCTTTTGAGAAAGCATCATAACTGGAAAAACGATATAATCCATCGCTTTCCGCAGCAAAATTCTTATAATTCTCATATATATCATCCGTAAATTCAACATCATTGTCATCATTGGTAATCCAGTATTTTTCCTCAATGAATTTTTTCGGAGAATCCTTAGCACCCATTGAAATTGCCATAGGAGGAACATAACTGTTGTACCATGAATTAGTTCCGCTGAACTCGTAGTTGTTGGTCTTGAGCTGGAGGAAAGCCTTTATGAGCTTGCTCACAATAGCAGGCTTTTCTTTTTCGAGCTTGTCCATAAGTATTTCAAACGGAACAGCGTCATCAGTCAGTTTATATTGGAATGGAATTACAAGTTTACGGTTATCCATAGCAGCGTCAGGAATTTCAGGAACAACATCGAAGTTTGAACAGAGAATCACATGCACTCTGCTGCGGAACATGACAAGACCATTTTCGTGTTTGAATTCAGCCCCTATCATATCGAAGCCGGAAGTACTTTTTAAGAAAGCAGTAGCTTTTGTATTAAGCGGAGCTGAATCCATATCCATGCATGCACAAACGGACTTGCCGTATATCATACTTGCAGCAAAACGCTGGCTAAAATCATTTGGCTGCATAACAGCAACAGACTCGTCATTCAAGAGATTGAGAAGCAGACTCAGAAGAAAGCTCTTTCCCGAATTGGTAATACCGAGGAAGCAAATGTATTTTTTAACAGCATCGTTTGTCAGACAAACTCCAAGAGCCTGAAGTATACGTTCTTCAAGAACTGCATCGCCTTGGGTATATGTTTGAATGATGTTGTCAAATACCGGGCATGACTCGGCTTCAGGTATCCAGTCAACTACCACCATATTCGTCATAAATCTTCCCGGTGTAAAATTTTCAAGAAATCTTGTTGATAAATTCAGTACGCCGTTGTTAAAAACAATATAGTTGCTGATATCATAAGGATAATCAAGATTGGGTGCCATCTGCTTTACGTTATTAAGTACACGATGCGGAGTAGCGGAATCACAGCTAAAATTCTGCCAAATGGTTTTGGCATTCTCGCAGAGCTCACGGATTTTAGCAAGTAAGTCCAGTTCCGAAGTGCACTGCTGATATATTTTACCATTATAGAAATAAACCTGATTCCGCAAAACTGAAAATACACCCTCTTCACAAAATGCCGAAAATA
>CALESG010000047.1 GCA_937907215.1 uncultured Ruminococcus sp. | reverse complement strand
TTTACAATATTGCTGCATAAGTTTTTTTGATATGGCATATCCACATCAAAAACTCTGTTGCATTTTTTGCACTTGATGTGATAATGAGGACTACAGTTAAAGTCAAAACAATCTGCACCATCAGGAATAGGTATGTGAAGAATGTGTCCCTGTTTGGCAAGAAGTTTAAGATTTCTATAAACCGTTGCTTTACTTATAAGTGGATTTGTTTCTGAAATTTTTTCGTATATCATTTCGGCGTCAGGATGGTTTTTCATGTTGCGTACAGCTTCCAAAATTATTTTTCGCTGTAATGTGTTTCTGCTTTTTATATTATCCTGCACTTTTACAATTCACCTCGTTAATTATAAATTATTATTATCAATTTTAATTTTATATTTATTGATAATAGTTTTTAATTATATTATAGAGGATTTCAATCTGTTTGTCAATAGTCAGCTTTGATTATTAAAAAGTGCGGATCTACTTAAGGAAGCACTGGATTTGATCAGTGCTTCCTTAAGTATATTACCACGTTTTATATTATATATTCGCACAAATTGAAGGTATTAACATATAATACATAATATATAGACCGGGATATAAGCTATATAAATAGTGCATAGAGGAGGCAGGCATATGGTTGGCAATGTGGTTATAGCAGGAATTATAGTGCTTTGTTTACTTGCAGCAGCAGTACTTATTCATGTTTTCGTAGTTCCGATACGTCCTTTGGAAGAAGAACTTAAAGAATTTACAGTTCTTGTATACAGACCGGAAGATAAAAATTTTGAGTATAAACTTCTTGATATTTTGTCAAAGCTTCGTTGGACAGAACCGTGCTTCTATTCAGAAATTTATATCGTTCATATCAATGTACCGGATGAGCAGTCGGAATCTGTTAGAAAAATATGCAGTATACGCAGGAATCTTATATATATTAGTATAGATGAATTTATAAAGGCAATAAGTTCTGATAAAAACTTTCTTGAAATGGATTGCAATTTGTCGAAATAAGATGTATAATTATATTGTATTTTTCAAGATAAAATGGTAGGAACGGAGGTGGAAAACTTGAGCGAACAGACTTTACACATAGAGGGTACTGTAGAGGATATTTTGTTTCAGAACGAACAGAATGGTTATACTGTACTTGAACTTGACGGCGGCGGTGAGCTTATTACGGTCGTTGGAGAAATTGGTGATGTTGATGAAGGCGAACAGCTTGTTTTAGATGGTGTTTATGTCAATCATCCACGTTTTGGCACACAGTTTCAGGCACAGTATTGTGAAAGGAAACTTCCGTCTGATGCTGTAAATATACAAAAATATCTTGCCTCCGGTGCAATAAAGGGAATAGGACCGTCACTTGCAAGAAAAATTGTAGATGTATTTGGAGCCAAGACTCTTGAGATAATGGAAAAAGAACCCACAAGGCTGTTGGAGATACGTGGAATATCACCTAAAAAATGTGAAAATATTGCCGCTGAAGTAAAAGAGATTTTCGCATTAAGAAGTATTATGATATTTCTTTCTCAGTATGGGATACGTTCTAAATATGCAATGCGTGTTTATCAAAAATACGGCAGCGGCGGACGTGATATGATATGTGCAAATCCGTATCTTCTATGTTCATCTGGAATAGAACTTGAATTTCAGCGTGTAGAGAAGCTTGCTCATGATATGAATATATCAAAAGATTCACCGGAACGTGTTGCTGCTGGAATAGAATTTATACTTGCATATAATACTAAAAATGGCTATACCTGCCTTCCGCTTGAAAAACTTGAACCAAAGGCATCAGAATATTTGAATATTTCCCAAAAGGTTTTTTATGAGGTGTATCGGCAAGAGCTTGCAGAGGAAAATCTCTTTGAATATGTCAGAGGCGAACATGAATTTGTATATCTTCCCGAATATTATCGTGCAGAGAGCTATATTGCAGATAGGATACGTGTGCTTAATGATTTCAGTACACGAGATGAACTTTCAAAGTATGAAAAAATGATTGATGAAGAAGAGCTTAAGCATCGCATAAAATATGAAAGCTTACAGCGTGAAGCTATAGCAACTGCACTTTCACGAAGTATTATGATTATGACAGGAGGTCCCGGCACAGGAAAAACAACAACTCTTAATGCTATAATCTCACTTTATGAAAGACAGGGTTATAAAGTTATGATCGCCGCACCTACAGGACGTGCTGCCCAAAGAATATCAGATCTTACAGGATATAATGCTAAAACAATACATCGCTTGCTTGAGGTGGAATTTGATATGACAGGGCAGCCAAGATTTAAACACAATGAGAAAAATCCTCTGATATGTGATGTGCTTGTTGTGGATGAGATGTCTATGGTTGATGTTTTGCTTTTTGAGGGACTCCTTAGGGCACTTCGTCTTGGGTGCAAAGTAGTACTTGTTGGAGATAGTGACCAGCTGCCGTCTGTTGGAGCAGGAAATCTGCTTGGTGATCTTATAAATAGCAAGGTCGTACCAGTTATCGCACTTAAACAGATTTTCAGACAAGCTCAGGAGAGCTGTATTATTACAAATGCACATAAGATAATAAATGGTGAATATCCTGAACTTACAAAAAAAGATGCGGATTTCTTCTTTTTCCAAAGGCTTGCGTCAGATAAAGTAACATCACTTTTGCTTGAACTTGTAAAAGACAGGCTGCCAAGTGCATATGGCTTTTCGCCAACTGATAATATACAAGTAATAACACCATCAAGGAAAGGCGTTCTTGGCGTGGTCGAGCTTAATAAAATGCTTCAGAATGTGCTTAACCCGCAAAAGAGAGGTGTTGCCGAGGTTAGATCAATGCTTTATACTTTTCGTGAAGGTGATAAGATAATGCAGATGAAGAATAATTATGATATTGAATGGCATAAAGATGATGAAGAAGGAACAGGCATATTTAACGGTGATATAGGTAAAATTTTAAGCATAAATAATCACAGCGGTGAAGCTGTAGTGGAGTTTGATATGCGCCGTGTTGTCTATCCTTTTGATATGCTTGACCAGCTTGAACTGGCATATGCTATTACTGTTCATAAAAGTCAGGGAAGCGAATTTGATGCAGTTATTATGCCAATATTAGACGGCTTTCCAAAGCTTTATTATAGAAATCTTCTTTATACTGCTGTTACAAGAGCAAAAAAGCTGCTTATCGTTATAGGCTCACAGAAGAAAATTTATGATATGGTTGATAATAATCGCCGTACTAAACGTTATACCTGTTTAAGGCATATGCTTTCAGGTGATGGTGATAATAATGAACAAACTTCAAATGTTCAGTCGGTTTTGCCTTGATATTGTATATCCGAACCGCTGTCCATGCTGCTATGAATTTCTGCCTTGGAATGAATATATTTGCAGTAAATGCAGAGAAAAGGTTCTGATAGATACAAGTGAGCTTTGCAGCAAATGCGGAAAGAGAAAAGAAGATTGCATATGCGGTGCTGCTTTAAAGTATGATGAAGCAGTTGCAATGTCTTATTATGAGAATGAAGCAAAAAATGCACTTATTTCTATGAAAAATTCAAGCAATAAAAATTTTGGGATATTTGCAGGAGAAATTCTTGGAAATATTATAATTAAAAAGCCTGAATGGAAAAGCTGCGATGGTATAGTTCCTGTTCCTATGAACAGATGGAATAAAATTTTAAGAGGATATAATCAGGCAAAAATTATTGCCAATGCAATATCTGATGTTACAGGTATTCCGGTAATGGATGATTGTCTTATAAAGCGTTTTGGGTATAAATCGCAGCATTCGCTTAATGCTGCGGACAGAGAGAAAAATACAGAAAGTTTTCAGCCTATGGGACGTGATCTTGAAGGAATGAAGCTTATAATATGTGATGATATAATAACCACAGGCAATACGCTGAATAGGTGTGCTGAATTACTTAAAATGTGTGGTGTAGAAAAAGTTTATGCAGCGGTTGCTGCAACTGTAAAAAGAAAGAGAGAGGAATAAACATATGGCAACAATAGATATTGGAATCGACCTTGGCACGGCTAATACAGTAATAACGCTTGGCAGAAAAGGAGTTGTTTTAAGTGAACCATCTGCTGTCGCTTATGATGACCGTACACGTGAAATAATTGCTATAGGTGCTGAGGCATATGAGATGATAGGCAAGACACCTGAATATATAAAAGTAGTAAGACCATTGAGCAGCGGTGTTATTTCAGATGACCGTATGACACAGTATATGATCCAGGATATGATAGAAAGAGTAACAGGCAACAGGCTTATTAAGCCGAGAATAATAATCTGTGTACCTTCATTTATTACCGATGTGGAAAAGCGAGCTGTAGTTGAAGCTGCAATGAGTGCCGGTTCAAGAAAGGCATATCTTATAGATGAGCCTATTGCAGCACTTATAGGTGCAGGAGTAAATATAAGTCTTGCTACAGGTAATATGATAGTTGATATTGGAGGTGGAACAACAGATGCAGCCATTGTGTCTATGAATGGTGTTGTAACATCCCATTCAATAAAATCAGCCGGAAATACTATTGATGAAGCTATTATACGATATATGCAAACAAAGTATAAGCTGCTTATAGGTGAAAGAACTGCTGAAAAAATCAAGTGTGAGCTTACAAATTTATATGACCCTTGTGAAAGTGTTACTATGTTTGCAAAGGGAAGAAATCTTGTAAGCGGAATGCCGGAAAAAGTAGAAATAAGTGAACTTGATGTATTTGAGGCAATAGAAGACGAAGTTTCACAGATAATAGACGCAATAAAAACAGTTATTGAAGAAACACCTCCGGAACTTGTTGGAGATGTTTATGAAAATGGAATACTCCTTGCGGGCGGCGGCGCACTTCTTGGAGGACTGAGCAAGCTTGTTGAACGTACATTAAAGGTAAAGTGTATAGTTGCACAGAATCCGCTGAATTGTGTTGCAAAGGGAACTGCTATTGCATTTAAAAAGGTCGATAAACTTCTTGATGGATTTGAACATATAGGAGTTTATCAGTATCAGTAAAATAAAAACGAGCTGTTGTCAGCTCGATCACCATTGGCGGCGGAGATATTGATAATTAAAACAATAAAAAGGCTGTTGCAGATTAAATCTTTGCAACAGCCTCTTTTTTTTGATATAATAAATTTTATAAGATGAATTTACTCAACAATCAGTTTTGATCCGCATTTGCCGCAAAATTCAAATGTATACTTTTCATCAAATTTAGTACCACACTTTGTGCATACACGAACGCCTCTTATGGATTGGAGTTCATTTCTCATGCTATTGATTCTTCTTTTTCTGTCGTCGATGTCAGCACAAAGAGAAGTATAATCACCCTTTGGGTCAGCATAATAGTGTTTGCCAATATCCTGCATAACCTCAAGAATACGTTCCTGTTCATAAGCGATTTTCTTTTTTAAGTTGTTTGTATCAGATGCATTTTTGGACATATCAGAAACGCCCCTGCTCGCACCGGAAATTTTGTCAAAAATACCAGCCATAGTAACCTCTCCTATTCAAATAATTATTATTTAAATTATACATCTTTTTTATCTAAATGTCAAGACTTTATTTGCTATTTAAAAAATATATTTATTTTTTGTTTAAACATCTCAAACGTTTTAAAAAAACGTTTATGAGATATGTTTTATATTTTCTGCTATTCATGTTGCACTAAATATAGTTAAGATAAAAGTGCATTTAGATATGCTTTTGTGAAAAAACGTGAAAAATATGAAAAAATTTAAAAAAACTATAGACTTCAAAGAATTTTTATAGTATAATAAATGAGTATTTGAAAAATTACTTGGAGGTAATGAAATGGCAAATTTTAAAAGAATTGCAGCTATGGCAGCAGCTGCTGCAATATTAAGTTCAATGGCAGCTTGCGGAAGCAACACAGCATATGCACTCACAATAGATGGTGAGCAGATCAAAGCAGGCATATATATTTATTATTCCTATTTAGCATATAATGATGCTGTTCAGACTATAGCAAGTCAGGATTCAGAGATCGATACTTCTGACAAAGAAGTTGTAAAGAAACAGAAGATCGATGGCAAGGACGCATATGATTGGATCCAGGACAAGGCTCTTTCTTATTGTAAGGAACAGGCAGCTATAAATAAGGAATTCAAGGCTGCTAATCTTACTCTTCCTGAAGAAACCCAAACTGAACTTGATACTACAATGGAAACATTCTGGGAGCAAAATAAAGAAAACTTCATGAAGAACGGCATTTCAGAAAGTTCTATATATGATATAATGGAATACACTTATAATGCTAATGAAGTATTTTATTACTATTATGGCATTGGCGGTGCAGATGGTGTAACAGAAAAAGAAGTACACAAATATTATGTTGAAAATACAGCACGTACACAATATGTTGCATTTAATGCAGTAGACGGTGTTGGCGAAGCTCTTGAAGGCAGTGCTAAGACTAAATTTGAGAAAATGGTAGACGGCTACCTTGCAGCAGTTAAGAAACTTGATGAAAGTGATGAAATAGAAGAAAAGATGAATTCTATTCAGGAAGAGTACAATGCATATGTAACTTCCGTATCTGAAGAAGCAGCAGCCACTGCAACTGTAACAAATGAAGCAGGCGAAACTGTTACAGTTACAACAACAACTACAGCAAAAACAACAACATCTGAGGGTGAAACAACTACAACAACTACAACTATCCCTTATGCTAATGAAGCATTGATTCCAAAAGTAACTACAGATGAAGATACAAAGGAAGAGGATTTAACATATACTCCTAATAAAACTGTATATGATTATATTTTTGATAAGGCAAAGATCAATGAGCCTGATGTTGTGTATGATGAAGAAAGCAATACTTATTATCTTGTAGTACGTTATGATATGGAAGACCGTATGACAGCTGATGACGTTTGGACAGAGCAGCTGCAAAGAGGTGTAGTATCTGCTATGTATAGCAAGGATTTCCAGGATAGATTGGATAAGTGGGTAGAAGCTCTTGATGTTAAGACAAATGATGCTGCATTAAAGCGTTATAATCCATTTG
Source organism: uncultured Ruminococcus sp. (assembly GCA_937907215.1). Taxonomy (GTDB): domain Bacteria; phylum Bacillota; class Clostridia; order Oscillospirales; family Ruminococcaceae; genus Ruminococcus_C. The sequence goes on along the minus strand of CALESG010000047.1, from coordinate 953 downwards.
AACTCAAATTTGAAAATGAGCAAAATACCGGAGCTTAATTGAATTAAAATAAAAAAGCATGGTGCAGTTGTGCCATGCTTTTTATTTATTATAAGTTTTCTGTTTGATTTTCTAAATCGTTGCTTTGCAGTTTTTTCAGGTCGTTTACAACATTTTGAATATGCAAGATCTGTTCATTAGTAAGACCGCTTACATCAAGAGAAAGTTTATTAGAAAGACCCAGCATATAATCAATACTTACAGAAAAAGTCTTTGATATTTTAATTAACATATCAACAGATGGCTGAATATTACCATTTTCCCAGTTACTTACACATTGTTTTGTGACAAATAACTTTTTGCCGAATTGAATCTGATTAAGACCCAAAGAAAGTCGTAGTTCCTTGATTCGTTCTTCAAACATAGCAATTCACTCCTTGGTCAAGTATATCAATACTATTGTAAATTAACTCTTGACAAATTAAAAATACTTTAGTATACTTACAATTGACCAATAGATATTGATTTATATTATATTTGATAGAATAGAGGAGCTTTTATAAAATGGGACAATATAAAAGAGCGTATTATAAATTGTTCATAGGATTATGTGAAATATTAGAGGAAATAGAAGATATAGAAGCAGAAGAGGACATGAGTATAGAGATAAGGGAAAGATTGAAACAGATAGAAAATGAGATAAAGGAGGTTCATATAGAGGGAGAGGAAGAGGTAATAAGGTGAAAAAGAAGGAGATATATACTGCTTTTTGAAAAATATGTCATAAAGAGATAAAAAGTTGGTTTAAAAACTATGCAAAACATAAAATCGACAAAAAGGGCTTGACATAAAGTGGGTGGTGTGGTATAATAATAAAGCTGTCGGGGGAGAGCGAATAAATGAAGTGAATAGAAGAGGGAGAGAAGAGACGGTAAGTGAACGGGAGTTCCACGGGCTTCGAACTTATTCACAAT
>CALESG010000046.1 GCA_937907215.1 uncultured Ruminococcus sp. | reverse complement strand
TAAATAAGTTATTATAGTCAACGTCAAATTATTTTTTATGTTGACTATAATTTCCACTAATATAGAATCATACACGTGATATAATACAATTGCGGAAGGGAAAAAGCCTTTCGCAAAGAATATAAAAAACATCTTTGAACAACAAACGATAAAGATAATAAAAAATAAGAACTTATGTTAATAAGGAAGTTGTGTGACTTATACTATGAACATAAGTTCTAAAATCAAAATATTGTAACATGAAGGGCACATTTACTCAGAAGGGCAAAGAAGCTATGGAAAAGTTTAAGATGGAATCTGCAAGTGAGATGGGTGTAAACCTTAAGCAGGGTTACAACGGCGATCTTACAGCAAGAGAAGCAGGTGCAGTAGGCGGACGTATGGTTCAGAAAATGATTGAAGCATACAAGAATCAGTAAGCTTTTCTGAAAATTTAAGAGTTAATATTATTAAAATAGTTTCAGTATATAGTACTTGTTGAAATAGTACTTGCTGAAGTTATAGATAAAAAGTTTTTTGACATCGTAGTGATCATAGCGTAATAATAATAACGTCATAATAATAATAGTATAAGTATGCTATAATGTTTATGTTTTAATTTGCGGCAGTGTTCGTATGTTTTACGAATGCTGCTGCTTTTTTGTTTTTATTTATAATGATATTGACTTGCACCGGTCGAATATTGCTTAATTACTTAAATTTTATTAAAAGTTTTTCCTGTTCAATTGACAATCAATTAAAAATTGTATACAATAGAAGTGATATTATATGTATCAGGAGGATATTTTAATGAATATTGTTGTTGCACAATCAGGAGGCCCTACGTGTGCTATAAATGCCTCATTGGTAGGTGTTTTTCGTGAAGCTATGAAGGTTCAGGAAATCGATGCTATTTTTGGTTCAATAAATGGCATTGAAGGCGTAATTGATGACAGACTTATTGATCTTAAAACCATGTTCAGATCAGATAATGATATAGAACTTCTTCGCCAGACTCCATCCACAGTTCTTGGCTCATGCAGATATAAGCTGCCGGATGTTGATGAAGACGATACTGTTTATAAGAAAATCGTTAAATGTTTCTTACACAGACAGATAGGTGCATTTTTCTATATCGGCGGTAATGATTCTATGGATACTGTAATGAAACTTTCTGCTTATATCGAAAAAGAGGGTCTTGATATAAAAATAATCGGTATTCCAAAGACGATAGACAATGACCTTTGTATAACCGATCACACTCCGGGATTTGGTTCAGCTGCAAAATATGTTGCAGTAAGTATGCAGGAAATTATACGTGACAGTGCAGTATACAGCATACCTTCAGTAACGATCGTTGAGGTTATGGGACGTCATGCCGGCTGGCTCACAGCATCAAGTGCTATTCTTCATGCAAACAATCAGGCTGCACCTCATCTTATATATGTACCTGAACGCCCAATGACTCTTGAACGTTTCTTTAATGATTTGAGATGTCAGATGGCAAAACATCAGGCAGTAGTTGTTGCAGTATCTGAAGGCGTGGAAATAAAGGAAGCCGGGAGCGAGCAGTATCAGTCTGGATTAACAGATAATTTTGGTCATAAATATCTTTCTGGTATAGGAAAGTTTATGGAACAGGCTGTTCGCAATGAATTCGGCTGTAAAGTACGTTCTATTGAGCTGAATGTTATGCAGCGTTGTTCTTCTCATATCGCATCTGCTACAGATATACGGGAAGCTGAAGAGATTGGTGCAGCAGGTGTTAGATGTGCATTAAAGGGTGAAACCGGCAAGGTTATGGTATTCCGAAGAGTTCGAGATGTTCCATATACTGTAGTAATTGAACCGGCACCGGCTGAATCTATTGCCAATAGAGAAAAGTATTTGCCATCAGCTTTTATAAATGAAGAAGGCAATAATATCACTGAGAAAGCATTTTCATATTTTATGCCGCTTATTCAAGGAGAGCCGAATATTATTATGAAGAATGGCATACCTGAACATTTTCTTATAAGAGATGATATTTTAAGATAAGCATTATTTTAATGATTTTTCTAAAAGAGCAAATATCTCTTTATGATTTGTTGACAATGGTTTAAGATTATGTTATAATAAATCTTGAAGAGAATACAGAAAGTTCTGTGATTTTCGACAATCGACAATTTTTCAGGAGGTGTAATTGCAATGCTTACATTTGAAAAGGTGCAGACAGATTCAGACATAATAGAGTGTGCTAAACTGGCTGCGGAGATATGGAATCAGCATTTTATTTCAATTCTCTCTCAGGAACAGATAGATTATATGGTAAGTAAATTTCAGTCCGAAAAAGCTTTGCATGAACAGATTGAAAATGAGGGTTATACATATTACTTTTTTGTTGTAGATGGATGTCGTGTGGGATATTTCGGCATATGTCCAAAAGAAGACAAGACGATGTTTCTTTCAAAGATCTATATGAAAAAGGCTTACCGTGGCAATGGATATGCAAGCAAAGGATTTGCGTATATAAAAGAACAGGCAAAAGCTTTGGGCTGCTTAAAAGTTTGGCTTACTGTTAATCGTTATAATGAAGATTCAATTGCGGTTTATGAGCATTGGTGTATGAAACGTGACGGTGTTAAAACAGTAGAAATCGGCAGCGGATTTATAATGGATGATTATATATATAGTTTTATTTTGGGATAAATTTTTGAATAAATTGTATTGTTATCATTATGATACAGGGAATAAAAGGACGGCAGCAAATTACAGCAGCCGTTTTTTTATAGAGAAAGATTGTGAAAAAAATATCAATCATAGGCTTTTGATTTTGTTTTATATATTTATAGCTTAAAAAAATATAAAATTATATATTTTAAGCATAATTACTTGAAAAAGTGAAGGCACTGTGATATAATATTAAGTGGTGCAGTAGGTGAAGCTCTGTGATTTAAAAAAAGCAGCTTTCAGGTTCGGGTTTGCTAAAATTATAGACGTCTATGTGAAAATTCGAAATTTACATAGATTCACATAATATAACTTGGAAACGGCAGTACTGCGGACAAGCAGCCGAAGGCAGATTTTAAGTTCTTGTGGTTCACAATATTTGTACCAACATAATTGCATTGACATAAGTCAGGCAAAGAAAGAGTAGGTTTTAGAATATGGAATATCGTATTGAACACGACTCCATGGGCGAGGTAAAAGTCCCTGCTGATAAGTATTGGGCAGCACAGACAGAACGCAGCCATGAAAACTTTCTTATCGGCGTTGGCATTGAAACTATGCCGAGAGAAATCACACACGCATTCGGCATCCTGAAAAAGGCTGCTGCAATGGCTAATCACAAGCTTAAGCCTGAAAAAATGACTGATGAAAAGCTTGCAGCAATTTCCGCTGCCTGCGATGAAGTTATTTCCGGTTCTCTTAATGACCATTTCCCACTTGTTGTATGGCAGACAGGAAGCGGTACACAGTCAAATATGAATACCAACGAAGTCATTGCTAATCGTGGCAATGAGATCGCAGGTGCTAAGCTTCTTCATCCAAATGATGACGTAAATATGAGTCAGTCATCAAATGATACATTCCCTACAGCTATGCACATTTCTGCCGTTATAGCTATTGAGGATAAAGTTTTCCCTGCCATTGATACTCTTGTAGAAACATTAAAACGTCTTGAAAAGGAAAATGAGGGCATTGTAAAAAGCGGACGCACACATTTACAGGACGCTACACCTATTTCCTTTACACAGGAGATCAGCGGTTGGAGAAGTTCTCTTGAGCGTGATAAAGAAATGCTGGAAACAGCACTGCCTTATCTTAAGACACTTGCACTTGGCGGCACTGCTGTTGGTACAGGTCTTAACACTCCAAAGGGCTTCGATGTTGCAGTAGCAGACGCTGTATCGGAACTTACAGGTAAGAAGTTTGTAACTGCAAGCAATAAATTCCATGCACTCACCAGCAAAGATGAGCTGGTTTATGCACACGGTGCACTCAAGGCACTTGCTGCCGATATGATGAAGATCGCAAACGATGTTCGTTGGCTGGCAAGCGGTCCAAGAGATGGTTTGGGCGAAATATTCATTCCGGAAAATGAACCTGGTTCATCTATCATGCCGGGTAAGGTTAATCCTACTCAGTGTGAAGCTGTTACTATGGTTGCAGTTCAGGTTATGGGCAATGATGTTGCGGTAGGTATGGCTGCATCTCAGGGCAATTTTGAGCTGAACGTATTCATGCCGGTATGTATATATAATTTCCTTCAGTCCGCAAGACTTCTTTCTGAAGCGATCTTGTCATTCAACAAGAATTGTGCTGTAGGTATTCGTGCAAACAAGGAGAAAATGCACCACAATCTTTATAATTCTCTTATGCTTGTAACAGCATTGAATCCTTATATTGGCTATGAAAACGCTGCTAAGACAGCTAAAAAAGCATATAAGGACAACATCTCTCTTAAGGAAGCCTGCGTAGAGCTGGGATTTTTAACAGCTGAACGCTTTGATGAGGTATTCCATCCGGAGCAGATGATATAAGTCAGATGCTGGCATAAATTTAATGAAAGGTAGTTTTGCTATGACATTCAGTTATTTCCCCGGCTGTACACTAAAAACAAAGGCTAAGGAACTTGACCGGTATGCTCGTATCAGTGCAGAAGCTTTGGGCTTTACACTTGAGGAAATTCCGGACTGGCAGTGCTGCGGAGGCGTTTATCCCATGGCAAAGAACGAGATCGCATCAAAGCTTTCTTCTGTTCGTGCGCTTGCTTCTGCTAAGCAAAAAGGTCAATCACTGGTAACACTTTGTTCAGCCTGTCATAATGTAATCAAGCAGGTAAACAATGATATGAAGACTGACAGCAATATAGTGCTTAAGGCTAATAATTATCTAAAGCTTGATGAACCATATCAGGGAGAAACAGAAGTCCTTCATTATCTTGAAGTTCTTCGTGATAAAATAGGCTTTGATAATCTCAAAGCAGCTGTAAAGAATCCTTTTACCGGAAAGAAGATCGCAGCATATTATGGCTGCCTGCTGCTTCGTCCGGGCAAGGTAATGCAGATGGATAATCCTGAAAATCCAAAGATTCTTGAGGATTTTATAAGAGCCATAGGTGCAGAGCCTGTTCTCTACTCACAGAGAAATGAGTGCTGCGGCGGATATATGACTCTTGAAGATAAGCCAACAGCACAAAACCGCAGCAAAGCGGTTATGGACAATGCCGAAGAATACGGTGCAGAGATGGTTATCACTGCTTGTCCATTGTGTATGTATAACCTCACAAAGAACAGCGGCAGCAATATTCCTGTAGTGTACTTTACAGAAATTCTTGCACAGGCACTGGGTCTTGAATAAGGAGGATTGAATATGGCAGATTTAAAAGAACAAGTTCTGACTACAAGCGGTGTTAATCCGCTTAAGTGTATGCGTTGCGGCAAATGCTCCGGTACTTGTCCGTCATATGATTCAATGGAATATCATCCACACCAGTTTGTATATATGGTTGAAAAGGGTGACATTGAAACACTGATGAAGTCAGAGTCAATTTATAAGTGTCTCTCATGTTTTGCTTGTATCGAACGCTGTCCACGTGGCGTAGAACCGGCAAAGATTGTGGAAGCAGTTAGATTAGCTGTTATCCGTCAGCAGGGACAAAATCACCTGAAACCGCAGCAGATTCCTGCTATGCTGGACGAAGAGCTTCCACAGCAGGCTATTGTAAGCGCATTCAGAAAGTACAGCAAATAAGGAGGCATAAGCGATGCGTAGAATTGGTGTTTTCGTATGCCACTGCGGTACTAATATTGCGAGTACTGTTGATGTAAAGGCAGTTGCAGAAACTCTTGGCAAAGAGCCGGCAGTTGTTTTCTCAACAGATTACCCATATATGTGCTCAGAGGCAGGCCAAAACATAATCAAGGAAGCAATCAAGGAATACAAGCTGGAAGGCGTTGTTGTATGTTCCTGCTCACCAAGAATGCATGAGGCAACTTTCCGTAAGACAGTTCAGGCTGCTGGTTTAAATCCATACCTGTTGGAAGTTGCAAATATTCGTGAGCAATGTTCATGGATCCACAAAGATAAGGCAGAAGCTACAGCAAAGGCTATTGTTCTCGGACGTGCAGCTATTGCAAAGGTTCAGCTCAATGCTCCTTTGATTGCGGGCGAAAGTCCTGTTGTAAAACGTGCCCTTGTAATCGGCGGCGGTATTGCAGGTATCCAGACAGCTCTGGATATTGCAGATGCAGGTTACGAGGTAGATATAGTTGAGAAGCAGCCTACTATTGGCGGTAAGATGACTCAGATCGATAAGACATTCCCAACTCTGGACTGTTCTTCATGTATTCTTACTCCTAAGATGGTTGATTGCGCTCAGAATGAAAAAATCACAATTTATTCTTACAGCGAAGTTGAAGCTGTTACAGGTTTCGTAGGTAATTTCTCTGTAAAGATTCGCCGCAAGGCAAGATATGTTGATGAAACAAAATGTACAGGATGCGGTGTATGTACAGAAAAGTGTCCTGTAAAGAATGTTCCTAATGAATATAATCTCGGCATGAACAATCGTCATGCAGCATACATACCGTTTGCTCAGGCTATTCCAAATGTAGCTGTTATTGACGCTGCTCACTGCAACAAGTTTAAGACCGGCAAGTGCGGTCTTTGTGAAAAGCTTTGTTCTGCTGGTGCTATCAATTATAATCAGCAGGATACTATTGTTGAAGAGAAATATGGTGCAATCGTAGTTGCTACAGGTTACAACCCTATTTCTGTAGATAAATATGATGAATTTGCTTACTCACAGAGCAAGGATGTTGTTACATCTCTTGAATTTGAGAGAATACTCAAAGCAGACGGTCCAACAGAAGGTCATCTCCAGAGAATGTCTGACGGCAAACAGCCTAAGACTATCGTATTTGTACAGTGTGTAGGAAGCCGTGACACATCAGGCTGCGGTAAGGAATACTGCTCCAAGATTTGTTGTATGTACACAGCTAAGCACGCTATGTATTGTCGTGAAAAATATCCGGATACAGATGTTTATGTATTTTACATTGATGTTCGTACTCCCGGCAAGAATTACGATGAATTCTATCGCCGTGCTGTTGAACAGTATGGTGTACATTACATCAAGGGTATGGTTGGCAAGGTTTCTCCAAAGGCTGACGGTACACTCCACGTTCAGGCATCTGACCTTATTTCCAATGAACAGATCCACATTAGTGCTGACATGGT
>CALESG010000045.1 GCA_937907215.1 uncultured Ruminococcus sp. | reverse complement strand
AAGTCTTGCTTGTAGTAGTGCCATGTATAGTTGTAGTGGTTGAAGTAGTAGTCTTACCGGAAATCTTGCTTGTATTAGTGCCGTTTATGTTTGTAGTGGTTGAAGTAGTAGTCTTTCCGGAAGTCTTGCTTGTAGTAGTGCCGTTTATGTTTGTAGTTGTTGAAGTAGTAGTGGTCTTACCGGAAATCTTGCTTGTGGTAGTGCCATGTATAGTTGTAGTGGTTGAAGTAGTAGTCTTTCCGGAAGTCTTGCTTGTAGTAGTGCCATTTGTGTTTGCAGTGGTTGAAGTAGTGGTTTCAGTTGTAGTAGTAGTGGTTGTTACATTGGTTGTTGTTGTGGTTGTTGTTGTAGCTTCGCCGTCAAGAGGAATAAAGGTTCTATTATATGAATCAGAATAATTCTGTGCCGTTGAATTTTTGTATCCATATATAACCGTATCTTCAGCAATTGTATTTTCATTATCATAAATATTGCATTCACGGTTTCTAATTGTTATTTTTTCCAAACCGGAACATTGATAAAATGCATTATTATCAATATTAGTAACAGTTTCAGGAATATTAACTTCTTTAAGAGTACTCATTTGATAGAATGCACTATCTGGAATATGAGTTCCGCCTGTTACATCAATTGTTTTTATAGAATAATCTTTAAGAGCCTCATTGCACGTTGCAGTCCATGTATTGATAAACAAGTCACTTACCTGACTATATCCGTCATTGCCGCCGCTATAGGAATATTCTTTTGCTGTTGATGCGAACGGAATGGTAAGTTTTTCAAGATTTGTACAGCCACTTAGCATATTTGTTCCCATAGTTCCTACACTATCCGGAATTAGCAGCTCTGTAAGTGATGTACAATTTGCAAATGCATTGCTGTTGATTTTCTTTACGCCATTTGAAATTGCAATGTCTGACAAGTTGGTACAATTTTCAAACGCTGAAGTTCCAATCGTAAAGCAATTTTTAGGTATTGCAACAGATTTCGAACCGCTGTCTTTAAATGCATTGTTACCAATACTTACTACTGCTTCAGGAATATTTATTTTTGTTATTCCACTGCACTGATAAAACGCATTGGCATCGATATTAGTAATAGTTTCAGGAATAATAATTTCCTCAAGCATACCCATCTGATAGAATGCACTATCTGGAATATGAGTTCCACCTGTTACTTCGATTGTTTTAATAGCATAGTCTTTAAGAGCTTCATTACATGTTGCAGTCCATGTATTGATAAACAAGTCGCTTACCTGACTGTATCCATCATTGCTTCCGTTGGCTGCATATTCTTTTGATGTTGAGGCAAAAGGAATAGTAAGCTTTTCAATTTTGGTACAGCCATTTAGCATATTTACGCCAATTGATTCTACGCTTTTTGGAATTACAAGCTCTGTAAGAGATGTACAGTTTTCAAAGGCATTATTTCCTACAAAAGTTATTGTATCTGGTATGTTGATGTTTTGCAAATTAGTACAATTTGAAAATGCACCAGCTCCAATTTTTGTATATGTATTTGAAATTTCGATTGCTGTTTCATCACCAATTAGTCCAGTGCAATTTGCGAATGCATAGTCGCTAATAACTTTCAAGTTCTTTCCATATGGAACATTATTAAATGAAGCACATCCATCAAATGAGTGAGAACCCATTTCTTTTACAGAATCAGGTATATTCATATCTTTAAGATTTGCACATTGATAAAAAGCATTGGCGTCAATATTAGTAATAGTTTCAGGAATAATAACTTCTTCAAGCATACTCATCTGATAAAACGCACTATTTGGAATGTGAGTTCCGCCTGTTACTTCAATTGTTTTTATAGCATAATTTTGCAATTCCTCATTGCAATCCGCAGGCCATGTGTTAATAAACAAGTCGCTTACCTGACTGTATGTGTCATTGCTTCCGTTATAGGAATATTCTTTTGATGTTGAGGCAAAAGGAATGGTAAGCTTTTCAAGGTTCGTACAGCCATTGAGCATATTTGTTCCCATAACTTCTACGCTATCTGGAATTACAAGTTCTTTAAGAGATGTACAATTTGAAAATGCATTGCTCTTTATCGTTTGTACGCCATTTAAAATTGAAATATTCTTTAGACCGCTGCAGCTTGCAAAAGCTGAATCTCCAATTGTAAAGCAATTCTCAGGTATTGTAATAGATTTCAAACCGCTTTCTTTAAAAGCATTATTGCCAATATTTACTACTGCTTCTGGAAGATCTATTTCTGTTATTCCGCTGCACTGATAAAAAGCGTTAGCGTCAATATTGTTAATAGATGCAGGAAGAATAATTTTGTCAAGCATACCCATCTGATAGAATGCGCTATCTGGAATATGAGTTCCGCCTGTTACTTCGATCGTTTTAATAGCATAGTCTTTAAGAGCTTCATTGCAAGCCGTAGGCCATGTGCTAATAAATAAGTCGCTTACCTGACTGTATGTGTCATTGCCTCCGTTGTATGCGTATTTTTTTAATGTTGAGGCAAAAGGAATAGTAAGCTTTTCAATATTGGTACAACCATTGAGCATATTTGTTCCCATTGATTCTACGCTTTTTGGAATTACAAGCTCTGTGAGCGATGTACAGTTTGCAAACGCACTGCTGCCAATAGATATTACCGTATTTGGTATATGGATATTTTGCAAATTAGTACAGTTTTCAAATGCGTTAGCTCCAATTGATGTGTATGTACTTGGCACTTCAATCGCTGTTTTATCACCGATCAAGCTTGTGCAGTTTGCAAATGCATAATCACCTATAATTTTTAAATTCCTTCCGTATGGGATAACTTTAAACGAGGTACATCCATCGAATACGTGTGAGCCGATTTCTGTTATACTATCAGGTATATCCATACCCTTTAAGCTGGAACATTGATAGAACGCATAAGAATCAATAATAGTAGTAGGTTCATGAAGAATAACTTCTTCAAGCATACTCATCTGATAGAATGCACTATTTGGAATGTGAGTTCCGCCTGTTACTTCAATTGTTTTAATAGCATAGTCTTTAAGAGCTTCATTGCAAGCTGTAGGCCATGTGCTAATAAACAAGTCGCTTACCTGACTGTATGTGTCATTGCTTCCGTTGTCTGCATATTTTTTCAATGTTGACGCAAAAGGAATAGTAAGCTTTTCAAGGTTTGTACAGCCATTAAGCATATTTGTTCCCATTGATTCTATGCTTTTTGGAATCGTAAGATTTTTAATAGATGTACAGTTTTCAAAGGCATTATTTCCTATAAAAGTTATTGTATCCGGTATGTTTATGTTTTTCAAATTAGTACAGTTTGAAAATGCACCAGCTCCAATTGATGTGTATGTACTTGGAACTTCAACTGCTGTTTTAGCACCGATCAAGCCTGTGCAGTTTGCAAATGCATAATCGCCCGTGGTTTTTAGATTCTTTCCGTATGGAATAACTTTAAACGAGGTACATCCATCGAATACATGTGAACCTATTTCAGTTACCTTATCCTTTATGTTCATGCCTTTAAGATTCGCACACTGATAGAATGCATAAGAATCAATATTAGTAATGGAATCAGGAATAATGATTTCTTCAAGCATACTCATCTGATAGAATGCACTATTTGGAATATGAGTTCCGCCTGTTACTTTGATTGTTCTAATAGCATAGTCTTTAAGAGCTTCATTGCAAGCCGTAGGCCATGTGCTAATAA
>CALESG010000044.1 GCA_937907215.1 uncultured Ruminococcus sp. | reverse complement strand
ACTTTCATTATATCACATTTTTTCACTTATTGCAAGCTATTGGTACGGGTTCTGACAAAACAAAGCATGTGATACATAACTATAAACCGTCCGGAAATGCGATCTACTACATTTCCGTTGACTATGGAACTGTAAATCCTACTTCTATGGGGCTATGGGCTTTAGAAGCCGACAAGGCTGTACGTATCAAAGAAGCATATTATAATTCACGAGGAACAGGGCAACGGCACACTGATGAACAGCATTATAAGATGCTGGAACAATTGGCTAAAGGCTATCCCATTCAACAAGTTTTAGTAGATCCTTCTGCTGCGTCATTTATTGAATGTATTCGCAGCCACCGTACTCTTAACGTGCGTTCTGCAAACAACTCTGTTATAGACGGTGTAAGAGTTACAGGTTCACTTTTAGAGCAGGGCAGACTGTTGTTTTCTGATACTTGTAAGGACTCTATCCGTGAATTTGGATTGTATCGTTGGGACGAAACTAAAACGGAAGATACTGTTATTAAAGAAAATGACCATGCAATGGATGATATTCGTTATTTTTGTTATACGATTCTAAAAGTTCAGAAATGGAAAGATGATATAAGGAGGTGATCCACTATTATAACAAAAAGTGATATAGAAAGTGCCATTGGAAGAAAAACATCTGTGTCTGAGGTTATGCAAGCAGCTATGCGGCAATGGGATGTGCTGTATTCCAATATGTCAGATAAAAAAGAACAGAAAAGCGGACTGCATCTTGCAAGCAGTATTTGTACTGAATTTTCCAGATTGATTTTTGCAGAATCCGAACTAAAAATTGATGAAAGTGGAAAATCATCAATCTTCATGCAGGAATTGCTTGACCGTTTTTTACCTATTATGCAAACAAACTTTGAAATCGGATTGGCGCTTGGCGGCATGGCAATTAAGCCGTATTTTGCAGACGGTGATATTTCTATAAGCATGATACCGGCTGATAGAATGTTTCCTCTTGCATTTTCAGAATATGGAGAACTCAAAGACGTTGTTTTCATCGAACCGTATGTTCAAGGTGATGTATATTATACACGTCTGGAGTATCATACATTTCAGCAGGATAAGAGCCTTCACAACATCGCAAATTACACATTCAGAAGCCATAACACAGATACATTGGGTGTGCCGTGTGAATTGTCAGATACACCATGGAGTAAGCTTGAACCACTGTCCAGCATATCAACAAATGTCCCACTGTTTGGATATTTTAAAGTGCCTAAAGCAAATACTATCGACCGCAGTTCACCTCTTGGTGTTTCTGTTTTTGATTCTGCCACGCCACAGATTTTACAGGCTGATAAGCTTTGGAATAATATCCTTTGGGAATATGAATCTAAAGAAACCATGATATTAGCAACTCAGGATATGTTTAACAAGAATGATAAAATATCAGAGCATGACAAGCGTCTTTTTAAAATGCTTATGTATGGAGAAAAAGACGGCAAAGTTGTACCGTTTTCACCGGATATTAGAGACACCTCATTGTTTAATGGTCTTAATCATATCTTACAGCGGATTGAATTTGCTTGTCACCTCGCATATGGTACATTGTCAGAACCTGTAGAAACAGAAAAAACTGCAACAGAGATCAAAATGGCAAAGCAGCGCAGCTATGTATTTGTATCAGCATTGCAAAGGCAGGCTGAAAACGCTGTTCGTCAGGCATTACAAGCAGCATCCGTTCTGGCTGTATATCATGGGCTAATACCTCAGAGCAAATTTACATTGTCTTGCAATTGGGGTGACAGTGTTCTTGAAGATGCTAAAGAAGCAGTTCAACAGCAGTTACAATTTGCACAAGCTGGATATTTAAAGCCGGAATTGCTGCTTTCATATTATTTCGGGTGCACTGAAGAAGAAGCTAAAAAGATGATGCCTGCACAGCCGGTATACAGAGAACCGTTCGGTGGTGATGGATAATGCTTTCACCCGAATGGTATGAAGCTTGTACCGATCAGATACTTGTACTTTACAGTCGGCTTGAAGATGATATACTTAAAGATATTGTACGCAGAATTTTAAAAACGGGCATGGTCACCGATTCGGCAAAGTGGCAGGCTGAAATGCTTCAGGAAGCAGGACTGCTTTATAACGACATAATGCAGGAAATTGCAAAGTACGCATCTAAGACAACTGAAGAAGTATGCTTGCTCTTTGAAGAAGCCGGTACAGAGGTCATGAGAAATGACAATATCATAGCACAAAGCACTACAGGTCAAAAGCTTCATCTTTCAGACAGTGGGCTGCAAATTTTAAAAGCCAATTACAGAAATACCTTGGGCAATCTGCAAAATCTTACAAACACCACTGCTATGACCTCACAGGCGGCATTTATTGCCGCTTGCAATTCTGCACATATGCAAATAACAAGCGGTGCATTCAGCTATCAGGAAGCCGTTAGAAATGCTATCAGGCGTGCAGCTCAAGGCGGACTTACAGTAAAATATCCTACAGGGCATATTGACAAATTAGATGTTGCCGTTCGCCGTGCTGCACTTACGGGAGTTGGACAGACAGCTGCCAAGATCTCCATAATGAATGCCGAAGAAATGGACTGCGATCTTATGGAAATTACAGCTCATGCAGGAGCTAGACCCGAACACGCTAAGTGGCAAGGCAAACTTGTAAGCCGCACAGGAAAGAACGTAGGACGCATTGTAGACGGTGTTAGAGTGCTGTCGCTTACTGACATTGGTTACGGCACGGGTGCAGGATTCAGAGGGTGGAACTGCCGTCATGACTGGCATCCGTATTTTGAGGGTTATTCGACGCTTAATTATACAGATGAAGAGCTTGCAAAGCTTGATGAAAAGAACATTGAATATGACGGCAAGATGTACAGTCAATATGAAATAAGTCAGATGCAGAGGGCACAGGAACGTAAAATTCGTGAGCTTAAGCGGCAAACTGTTAAAATGCAGGATGCTGCTGATTTTGCTGATGACCCTGAACTTAAAAGACTTGCTAAAGCTGATCATCAGGCAATGTCGGTAAAGCTTAAAACTGCTGAAAAGAAATTGAAAGACTTCTGTAAAGCCACTGGTCAAGACCGTGATAAGTTTCGTGAACAGGTACTTGGGTTTAGTCGTTCTCAGGCTCAAAAGGCAGTTTGGGCGAATAAAAAACATTCCGCTGGGTTGACTTCGGGTGGAGAAAGTGGTAAAATAAAAACAAGCGGTGCACTTAATCACAATAGTGATGAAGCTTATGAACACGCTGAAAAATACTATGAAGCAGTAAGAAAAATGAAAACAGATGTGAAGAGAATTTCACAAAATACTGGATACTCAGAGGAATTAATTCAGCAGATTAAAGATTTTATTTTTATAGAAAAACATGATCTTGGTGATAATGGAATAAGAAGATTTTATGCTGATTATAAAATGGCTCAAACATGGCAAAGATTGATTGATGGAAAGAATATTCAAGAACATGATATGACACTTTTAAAACATGAAGAAATGGAAAGAAATCTTATGCAACAAGGATATTCGCAGGAAGAAGCCCATAATATCACATCTGAAACATATAACTATGCAAGGGAGGCTATAAAATATTATGCTGAAATTGAAAAACATAAAAAGAAGTAATTCCCAGATAGAAGCAGACTATTTTCCAGAAGGCAAGTTTGACCCAGGTCATATTGTATTGGACAGAAAAACAGAAAAAGTTATTTCTGCAAAAAAGTCTCCAAAAGATTATTATGATGGTATTGATGTATCTTTCTATTTTCCACA